>DASVSK010000780.1:0-2640 GCA_036388135.1 Pyrinomonadaceae bacterium
GTGCTTGTTGACGGCGATGGCGGGGTAGGCGTAGTGCCTGCCGCCGTTGAAGATTTGCGCGGCGGCGTCCTCGACCCGGCCGCCGTCGAAGAACGTGCCGTCGGGGTTGAGCGCCGTCCACTGCGCGGCGAAGCGCGAGGCGACGGTCAGCCCCCCCGCCGGGAGCGCGATGGACTGCGGGTACCAGATTTTGCCGTTGCGGAAGACGGCGTTCGAGCGGATGAAAGAGTCGGCCGCTTCGAGCCCGCGCGGGGTGGCCGGGCAGGTCTGCGTCGGCGCTCCCACGCCGGGGACGCACTGCTGCGGCAGGTTGTCGCCGCCCGGCTGCGTCCAGCCGCCGCCCGTGCGCACGCGCGCCGTCGCGTCGACCGTGAAGCCGGGCGCGGCGGCCGTGCCCGTGATCTTGTGCAGCCGGTAGAGAGCGCCGCCGCTCTGCTGGTGCGTCGGCACGTAGAGCGTCTCCTCGGTCGACGAGAAGGTCGTCGCCGGGTGCATGCAGAAGCCCGTGGCGGCGTTCGCGTTGGTGAAGATGGTGCCGCCGGCCGTGCCCGCGCGCAGCGTCGGGTAGTCGAGGACGAGCATCTTGCCGGCGACGAAGGCGCTCGTGTTGATGGTGAACTGGTTCCAGCCGATGGCGACCCAGTTCTTGTTGAAGCCGAGCATCGGGAAGTCGGCCCACTCGCCCTGCGCGTTGCAGCCGGCCGCGCCCGCCGCGCAGCCGACGACGATGCGGAAGAGCGTGTAGGTGCCCTGCGGGTCGGAGGTGTCCGAGACGCCGACGAGCACGGACGAGTTGGGGGTCTGCGCGTTCGCGACGGCCGAGAGCAGCCAGCGCCCCTGGTACGGGTCGAACTGGACGCGCGGGTCGAAGACGCCGGTCGCGCCCGTCGAGGCCCAGAACGTGTCGATGGAGACGGTCGAGAGCGCCGCGCCCGTCGTCTTGTTCTGGACGCGGTAGTTGTTGTTGACGTTGACGAAGACCTTGTCGAGTCCGACCGCGCCCATCGTGTCGGGCGG
Organism: Pyrinomonadaceae bacterium; assembly: GCA_036388135.1. Lineage (GTDB taxonomy): Bacteria > Acidobacteriota > Blastocatellia > Pyrinomonadales > Pyrinomonadaceae > QHXN01. The sequence continues at coordinate 1,018 of DASVSK010000780.1, forward strand.
GATGGTGAAGGTGCCCGTGCCGACCTTCGCCCCGTCCTCCTGCGCGAGATAGTTCGACGACGGCGCGGGCGACGGGACGAACGGCCCGCCCTGGTCGAACTGTCCGGCCGGGGCCGGGCCGTTCAGCACGTCGCCGCCGCCCGCGGCGGAGGCCGACGTCGGCGACGTGGCCGCCGTGTCCGCGCCCGCCTCCGACTCCTTGATGGTCATCGGCGGGCGAATCGTCTGCATCACGATGGCGGCGTTGGTCAGGCGCACGCGCGCCTGCGCGGCGGCCAGTTGCTTGAAGTCGACCCTCGTCGCCGAGACGGACTGCACTCGCTTCGAGGTGAGCGCGGCGTCCGCGGGCGCGGCGGCCCGCGCCGCGGGCTGCGGCGCGGGTCGCGTGGCCGACTGCGCCCTGCCGCTGACGGCGGCGGCCGGGCGGACTTGTGCGCTCGCGCGCGAGATGCCGTTCAGCAGGGGCGGGGTCGCAGGCGCTAAGAGTAGTGCCAGCAGGCCGAGCCGGACGGCGAGCCCGCCGCGCACGGCGGGGCTATCGTTCCTTCTCATAGTCGGGCGTGCTCCTTCAAATCACGGCGCGCGGCGGGTCGCTCCCGACGCAGACGAGGGCCCGCCGACGGGGTTGGCGTCCGAGACGCACACCCCGACAGACACACGCTCGCGAGCGAGGCACACGCCCCACGGGCAGCCGGATTTGCAAACTAACTTGGTTAGGAAGTGCTAACTGACCGTGAATTCCCTTCGCTCACGGCAGATTAATGCGGTGTTCCCGGAGTGAGACAGAGCCCGTGGAACTGGGCTCCGTCTAATAACTTCTTCACTCTAAGGGGAAAAGCGTGGTGGATGATAAACGAAGTTGGCCCAAGCTGCAACCGCCTTTAACGAATTCCGCGGCGGTGGCGCGGCTATGGGGCTACGGGCGCTCCGGCCTGCCCGCGCCCGACCGTGCATTTGCCGGTCGAAAGGTCGACGGCCCCGAGCAGGACGACGGGTCGCTTGCCCTTCCCACGGCTCCTGCCCGCCACGTCCCTCTCCTGCTCGGCGGCCTCCCGCCTCAGCGCCGCCTCGCGCTCCGCCCGCTCCTCGCCCTCTTTGCGCGCCTGCCCCGCCCCTGCGCCGGGCGGATTGACCACGTTCTCGGCCGTGAGCAGCAGCGCGGCGACGCCGTCGGGGCCGTGCGCGCGGTATTCGACCTGCGGGTTGGTGAACCGGCCGCCCATGCAGCGGCGCATGATTCTCTCCGCGCGGGGGCGCGGGATAGTGCGCGTCAGGTCGGAGGTCGAGTTGAGCGTGCCGGCGACCGAGTGCGTGTCGAAGCGGCGTCCGCCCTCCGTGTAGAAGCCGACCGAGTCGCTGACGGTCGCCTCGTAGCCGCCGACCGAGAACGTCCAGACGACGCGGCGGTCGCCCGGGCGGTCGAAGACGCGCGCGAGGCGGAAGTGTCGGTCGAAGTAGGCTCCGCTGGTGCCGGTCTTGATGATGGCCTCGCGCGAGCCCTCGGCGAGGGACTTCTCGGACGCGGTCGGCTCCGCCCGCGGCGCGGCGGTCTGTGCGCCCGCGCCGGGCGCGGCGGCCGCGGCGCATAAGGCCGCGAAGAGGACGAAGGGCAGAAGCGTTCTC
>DASVSK010000781.1:0-3578 GCA_036388135.1 Pyrinomonadaceae bacterium
AAGCCGCGCCCCCGCGTCTCTGTGGCGAATCCTCCTCGTTTAGCCCTCGAACACGAAGCCGTTCAAAAGCCCGCCACGTCTACGCCTCCCGCGGGGCCGAGCCCTTTTGCCGCCGCCCCGCGCGCTCGGCTACAATGCCCGTGCCAGAAGCCCAGCCGATTTTAACGCAACGGAAATTCGCTCTAACGCCGAACCCGTCTTCCGTGAGGTGAAACTGTGTCCCGAAGATTCCAAGCGCTCCTCCTGACCCTCTCCGTCACACTCTCGACGTTCGCCCCCGCGCTGGCCCAGAACCAGCAGGACAAAGACAAGCAGTTGCAAGACGCGCAGAAGCGAATCGAGCAGTTGCAGGAGGTCGTCAAGAAGCCCGAGCCCTGGGACGTCGAGGGCGACCACGGCCCGACCACGGCCGTCGAGTTCGACACGGACGAGGGCACGTGGATGAGCTGCGACGTCTCGCCCGACGGCCGCACCATCGTCTTCGACCTCCTCGGCGACATCTACCGCATGCCCGTCGCGGGCGGCAAGGCGGAGCTGCTCGCGGGCGGCGCCTCCTTCGAGTGGCAGCCGCGCTACTCGCCCGACGGTAAGCTCATCGCCTTCACCTCCGACCGCGACGGCGGCGACAACATCTGGGTGATGGACGCGGACGGCAGGAACCGGCGGCAGGTGACGCAGGAGACGCAGCGCCTCCTGAACACGCCCGACTGGACGCCCGACGGGCAGTACCTGCTCGCGCGCAAGCACTTCGTCGACACGCGCTCGCTCGGCGCGGGCGAAATCTGGATGTACCACGTCAACGGCGGCGGGAAGGGCGTGCAGTTGACCGAGCGCCCCAACTGGACGGCGAACATCGGCGAGCCGGCCGCCGACCCCAAGGGGCGCTTCGTCTACTTCGTCGCCAGCACGGCCTTCGACTACAACAAGAACGTCTACGACAGCATCTACTGGATCGACCGCTACGACACGCAGAAGGGCAGGCGCTCGACCTTCGTCCGCGGCGCGGGCGGGAGCGTGCGCCCCGCCGTCTCGCCCGACGGTCGCTACCTCTCCTTCATCCGCCGCGTCGGGCTCAAGACCGTCCTCTTCCTGCGCGAGATAAACACGGGGCGCGAGTGGGCGGTCTTCGACGGCCTCACGCACGACCAGCAGGAGACCTGGGCCGTCTACGGCACGTACCCCGGCTACGCCTGGACGCCCGACGGCAAGTCAATCGTCATCACCGCCAACGGCAAGCTCGTCAGCGTCGACGTGGCGGCCAGGCGCGCGACGCCGATACCTTTCACCGCGCGCGTCTCGCAGAAGGTGACGGAGGCCGTGCGCTCGCCCGTCAAGGTCGCGCCCGGGCGCGAGCGCGCGCGCCTGCTCCGCTGGGCGCAGCGCGGCGGCGGGCGCGTCTTCTACAGCGCGCTCGGCAAGATTTACGTCAAGGAGGGCGCGGGCGAGCCGCGCCGTCTGTTCAAGACCGGCCACCTCGAATACGCGCCCTCGCTGAGCGCCGACGGCCGCCGCCTGACCTTCGTCACCTGGAGCGACGCGGAGAAGGGCGCGGTGTGGGTCGCGAACGCCGACGGCAGCGACGCGCGCAAGATCACGACCGCCGCCGACCAGTACGCCAACCCGGTCTTCTCTTCGGACGGGACGAAGGTCGCCTACCTGAAGGGGCGCGGCAGCATCTACCACGAGGAGGATTTGGCGAGCGAGTCGACGTTCGAGATTCACTACTGGGACGGCCGCCGCCACAACTACGTGATGGACTTGCAGAGCCGCGGCACGAACGCGCGCATGCCCGTCCTCTCGTTCGACCGCGAGGGCGAGCGCATCTACTTCATGGAGGCGGGCGGCGGCGGCCCCGGCGGCGGCCCCAACGAGCCCGCGAAGTTCATCACCTACCTTTCGAGCGTCAAGCTCGACGGCGACGACTCGCGCCGCCACATCGAGGGCAACTACGTCACGGAGATCGTGCCCTCGCCCGACGGCAACTGGGTCTTCTTCAAGGAGCAGCACAAGCTCTACGTCGCTCCGCTGCCGAAGGTCGGCAAGACCGTCCGGCTCAGCTCGACCGAGACGGGCGTGCCCGTCCGCCCCGTCTCGACGGCCTCGGGCGACTGGCTCGCCTGGTCGCCCGACGGCAAGGCCGTCCAGTGGACGCTCGGCGAGAACTTCCACGAGCAGAGCCTTGAGAACGTGCTGCGCGCTCTCGCCAAGGACGAGCGCGCCCCCGCGCCGCAGAAGACCGTCATCGGCTTCGACTTCGAGACGGCGCGGCCGCGCGGCGTGGTGGCTTTGACCAACGCGCGCGTCGTCACCATGCGCGGCGACGAGGTGCTGGAGCGCGCCACCGTGCTCGTCGAAGACAACCGCATCAAGGCCGTCGGCGCGGGCGTGCAGATTCCCGCGGGCGCGAAGCGCATCGACCTCTCGGGCAAGACGGTCGTCCCCGGCCTCGTCGACGTCCACGCGCACATGAGCTACGACACGCTCGACATCATCCCCGAGAAGCAGTGGCCCTACTGGGCGAACCTCGCCTACGGCGTGACGACGACGCACGACCCCTCGGCCGCGACCCAGACCGTCTTCGCGCAGTCGGAGATGGTCAAGTCGGGCGCGATGGTCGGCCCGCGCGTCTTCTCGACCGGCTTCGTCCTCTACGGCGCGGAGAACCCGGAGAAGGCCGTCGTCGGCTCGTACGACGACGCGCGCGCGCACCTCGAACGCCTCAAGGCCGTGGGCGCGTTCTCCGTCAAGAGCTACAACCAACTCCGGCGAGACAGCCGCCAGCGCATCGTCCGCGCCGCGCGCGACCTGGGCATGATGGTCGTCCCCGAGGGCGGCTCGACCTGGGGCCACAACATGACGATGATCCTCGACGGCCACACCGGCATCGAGCACGCCGTCCCCGTCGCGCCGCTCTACAAGGACGCCCTGACGCTCTTCGCGAAAAGCCGGACGGGCTACACGCCCACCCTCATCGTCGGCTACGGCGGCGTCTGGGGCGAAAACTACTGGTACCAGAACTCGAACGTCTACGAGAACGGGAAGCTCCTGCGCTTCATGCCGCGCGCGAACCTTGAGCCGCGCGCGCGCCGCCGCATGCACGTCTCAAGCGACGACTTCTACCACTTCGAGCTGGCGAAGGCGGTGAAGGACCTGGTGCGCGCGGGCGGCAAGGCGCAGGTCGGCGCGCACGGGCAGTTGCAGGGGCTGGGCGTACACTGGGAACTATGGATGTTCCAGCAGGGCGGGCTGACGCCGCTGGAGGCGCTCAGGTGCGCCACGCTCTACGGCGCGCAGTACCTGGGCCTGGACGGCGACCTCGGCTCCGTCGAGCCGGGCAAGCTCGCCGACCTCGTCGTGCTCGACAAGAACCCGCTCGAAGACATACGCAACTCCGAGTCGATCCGCTACGTGATGGCTAACGGCCGCCTCTACAGCGCCGACAACATGGACGAGGTCTACCCCGAACAGCGCCCGCGCCCGCCCTTCTTCTGGGAGCGCCGCGGCGAAGGGAACCTCGCCGACAGGTAGGTGTCAGAAGTCGGATGTTAGATGTTAGATGTCAGATGTTAGTAGTTGCG
>DASVSK010000782.1:0-4073 GCA_036388135.1 Pyrinomonadaceae bacterium
ACGATATCGAGATCGCGCGCGCCGACGTGCGGCTCGCCGAGCAGACGCTCCTCTCGCTGCGCGGCATCTTCGACCCGGTCTTCACCTACACGCCCGAGATCAACAACAGCGTCCGCCCCGTGACCAACATCTTCGGCGGCGCGGGCACGGCCGGCACCGTCTCGACGACCGACTACATCAACAACGCCTCGGTCAACAGGCAGTTCGGCCGCGGCGGCGGCAACTTCACCTACTTCTTCAACAACACGCGCGAGACCACTTCGGCGACGAACACCTCGATCAACCCGTTCTACTCCTCGGCGCAGGGCATCCAGTTCACGCAGCCGCTCTGGCGCGACCGCTCCATCGACCGCAACCGCCAGCAGATACGCATCCAGCGCAAGCGGCTTGAGCAGTCGGACGCCGACTTCCGCCTGCGCACCATCGCCGTCATCTCGCAGGTGCAGCGCGCCTACTGGGACCTCGTCTTCGCCCTGCGCAACGAGCAGAACCAGGTCGCCAACGTCAACCTCGCGCGCGAGAACTTCCGCCGCACCGAGGCGAGCGTCGCCGCCGGGGCCTCGGCCCCGCTCCAGCGCGCCGAGATCGAGACCGAGCTTTCGACGCGCGAGTCATCGCTGCTCATCGCCAACCAGCAGGTGACCGTCGCCGAGAACACGCTCAAGAGCCTGCTCATCAAGGACGCGCTCTCGCCCGAGTGGTCGAAGGCCGTCGTGCCGACCGACCAGCCCTCGTTCGACGAGACGCCCGTCGTCCTGGAGACGTCGCTCAAGGAGGCGCGCGAGAACCGCCCCGAGATGCGCCGCCTGCGCCTGGAGGAGGACGTCAACGACATCAACCTCCAGTTCTACAAGAACCAGACGAAGCCGCGCGTCGACCTCGTCGGCACCTTCCAGACCAACGGGCTGGCGGGCACGCCGAACCCCGCGCTCGCCGACACGACCCCGTCGCCGATCATCGTCGGCGATCCGAACGCCAACGCGTCGGCGTTCCTGCTCCGGGAGATCAACGTGCTGCGCGCGGCGGGCGGGCTCGCGCCCCTCACGCCGCCCATCGTCACGCCCGCGCCGGCCAACCTGCCGTCGCAGTTCGTCGGCGGCTACGGCCAGACGCTCCAGAACCTCTTCAGCTTCAACACGCGTCAGGTCGTCGTCGGCGCGACCATCCAGCTCCCGCTGAAGAACCGCACGGCCCAGGCCAACCTCGCCTTCGCGCGGATTCAGCGCGAGCAGCTCGCGGCGACGACGCGCTCGCAGGAGCAGGTCATCGAGGTCGAGGTGCGTAACTCCGTCCAGGCGGTCGAGACCGCCCGCCGCCGCGTGCTGGCCGCGCGGGCGGCGCTGCGCAGCGCCGAGGAGCAGCTCTCCGGCGAGCGCCGCCTCTACCAGGTCGGCCGCTCCACCACGTTCCTCCTCTTCCAGCGCGAGAACGCGCTCGTCAACGCGCAGAATCAGGAGCTTCAGGCGCAGACCGACTACAACAAGGCGCTCGCCGACCTCCAGCGCGCGACCTCGACGACGCTGCGCTCCAACAACGTCTTCATCGACTCGCCGGTGCAGCCCGAGAAGTTCGGGAGGTAGCGCCGACAGTCTTCGCAGAAAAAAGCGGCCGGGAGGTTGAACGCCTCCCGGCCGCTTTTTTGCGACGCCCGTTCTCTTCCCGCCTTTCGCCGCTTTGCTCTCCCGCCCCCGTTCTCGTATCCTCGCACGCGAACTACGGGCCGAACCCCTGAAGCGCCTTGAAGATTTCCGCCACCATCATCAGTTTCAACGAGGCCGAGAACATCCGCGCGGCGTGCGAGTCGGTCGCGTGGGCGGACGAGGTTCTGGTGGTCGACTCGCGCTCGACCGACCGGACGCGCGAGATCGCGGCCGACTGCGGCGCGCGCGTCTTAGAGCGCGACTGGCCGGGCTTCGCCGCGCAGAAGCAGTTCGCCGCCGAGTCGGCGAGTCACGACTGGGTCTTCAGCCTCGACGCAGACGAGCGCGTCTCCGAAGAGCTGCGCGCGGGCGTGCTGGCGCTTCGCGGGCGGGGCGCGGGCGAAGCCGCCGACGGCTACCGCGTCGCGCGCCGCTCCTTCTACATGGGTCGTTGGATACGAGGCGGCGGCTGGTACCCCGATTATCAGCTTCGGCTTTACGACCGCAGGCGTGGCCGCTGGGAGGGGGCGCACGTCCACGAGTCGGTGAAGATGTCCGCGGGGGCGCGCGTCGAGACGCTCGGCGGCGACCTCCTGCACTTCAGCGTGCGCGACGCCGGGCACCACCACCGCATGATAGGCGAGCGCTACGCGCCGCTGGCCGCGCGCCAGATGTTCGAGGCCGGCCGCCGCACCTCGCCGCTGCGCATCGCGGCGGCCGGCCCGGCGGCCTTCACGCGCAGCCTACTCCTCAAGGGCGGCTTCCGCGACGGCCTCGCCGGCCTCGCCATCGCACGCTTCGCCGCGCACCACGCCTTCCTCAAACACCTCATGCTCTGGGAAATGCAGCAGGAAGTGAATGGTGAATAGTTAATGGTGAATAGTGAATGGTGAATGGTGAATAGGGGTTGAGTGTTATTAAACCCGGGAACCGATGCCGAGGTCGAAGAGTCATCAAGCGCCATTCACTATTCACTATTCACCATTCACTATTCACCATTCACTATTCCAACACTTCCAGGTCTGAGCTTTCGAGCTGGTGGCGCGGCTTTTCGGGCTTGGGGATGGGCGCGGGGATGTCCTGGCTGAGCGTGATTTCGGAGAGAAGCTCGTCCGTGAGCTGGCGCGCCGCGGCGACGCCGGAGCCCTGGTTGAGGACGACGAAGTAGACCTTGCCGTGCTTCTGCGTGTAGATGACGCCGCCGAGGCTCGCCATCCCGCCGTCGTCGTGGACGAGCGTGCCGGTCTTGGCAACCACCGCGCCTTCGAGCGGCGTGCCCACCATCCTGCGCCGCAGCGTCCCGTAGTCGCCGCTCGCCACGGCCATGATGTCGACCAGCTCCATCCCCTGCCGCCGCGCCTCCTCGTCGAGCGCGCGGATGACCGAGACGAGCCCGCGCGCCGTCATCCGGTTGACCTCCAGCCCCGACGCGGTCGCGAGCTGCACCTGCTCGGGCGGAAGCTTCAGCTCGCCGACGAGATGGGTGCGGATGCCTTCGGGGCCGCCGACCATCTCGCCCAGGCGCTCGGCGACGAAGTTGCTCGAATGCGCGTTCATGTAGAGCAGGATGTCGCGCAGCGGGTAGGAGAGGACGGCGAAGGACGGCTCGCCCGTCGGCGTGTCGGCCACGGCCCACGTCTTCGGGTTGAGCTTGAGCACCTTGGCGAGCCGCGAGGCGGCCTCCTCCGGCTTGTCCGTGAAGTTGAAGACGAAGTCGGGCGTGACGACCAGCTCGCCCTCGAACTTCTTGACGCCGCGCTCGGCCAGCTTCTTCGCGATGAGCGTGGCGTGGAAGTCGCCGAAGGTCGGGTCGTGGCCCGCGACGAGGAGGCGGCCTTGCAGCACGCCCGACTTGTCGACCGTGCCTTCGACGAAGACCCTCGTCTCGAAGCGGAAGTCCTTGCCCAGCGTTCCGAGCGCGACCAGGGAGGTCGAGAGCTTGACGAGCGACGCCGGGTTGTATGGGACGTCGGCGTTGTGCTCGGCGAGCGTCACGCGGCCGTCGGTCGACTGGAGCAGGAGCGCGTGGCGCGCCGGGTCGTCCTCGCGCACGGAGTACCACCCGGCCACGTCGAAGGTCGGGGCGGGCGCGGGCGTCGGCGCGGGCGCGGCGGAGCCGGGCCCCGTCGAAGCGGGCGCGGAGCCCGCCGGGACGTGTATGTAGGTGGCGACGGCCCTGCGCGCGTCCGAGACGAGCGCGTAGGGCGCGATTGTCAGCGCGATGATGACGGCCGCGCCGATCAACATCATCCCGTAAATCGGTCTCCGTGAGTTCAAAATGCCGCCCCCCTCATCAACCTGTTAATGAACGTGGTGTATTATTCCGAGCCTTTCACAAAGCTCGATAAACCTTTAATATGCAAATAGGGAGCCACGCGTCAAGCGGCCCCCCCGAAACTCATTTTTCTTCCTTCATCCACATCAAATGGACAT
>DASVSK010000783.1:0-2588 GCA_036388135.1 Pyrinomonadaceae bacterium
GGCGGCACGGAGGGCGCGCTCGCCGCCTACCGCGCGGGCGAGGTGGACGTCGTCTCCAACGCTGCCGTCGAGCCGCTGGCCGTCAAGCTGCTCACGCCCTACGAAGACTTCCGGCGCGAGACCTTCGCCGCGCTCAACTACTACCGCTTCAACACCGCCCGCCCGCCCTTCGACGACCTGCGCGTGCGCCGCGCGCTGGCCCACGCGCTCGACGTCCCGCGCCTGAGCGCGGACACGCTCGGCGGCTCGACCGAGCCGACCGACAGGTTCCTTCCCGCACCCGCCGAAGGCGTCGGCGAGTCCGGCGGAGGGGGCGGAGGCGTGGGGAGGGTCGAGCCGTCGCGGGCGGCGGGCGGCGCGGGCGGAGAGCCGGGGCGGCCGACACACAACGTCGAGCGCGCGCGGAAGCTGCTTGAGGAGGCCGGCTACCCCGGCGGCGTGAACTTCCCGCGCGTGCGGCTGCTCGTCAACCGCAACGAGCAGCAGCGTCTGGTCGCGCAGGCCGTCGCGCGCATGTGGCGCGAGGCGCTCGGCGTCGAGACCGAGGTCATCATCCGGCCCTGGGAGGAGTACGAGGCGATGCTGCGCGCGGGCGACTACGACGTGGCGCGCCGCAGCCTCGTCATGCAGACGACCGACGAGGAGACGAACATGCTCCAGCTCTTCGGCGGGCCGGCCGCCGAAGAGCCCGCCGCCGAGGGTGCCGAGGCCGCGCCGCAGGCGTCGCCGCCCGCCTCGCCCGCGCAGGACGGCGTCGAGGGCGGCGGCGCGCGCACGGACGCGGACGCCGCGAACTTCATCCTCACGGAAGAGCAGGCGCTCGAAGAGCTGCCGGGCATCCCGCTCCACTTCGCCTCCTCCTACGCGCTCGTCAAGCCCTACGTCGAAGGGTTCGAGTCCAACCTTCTGGACGCGCCCTCGCTGAAGCACGTCCGCATCAACACGGCGTGGCGGCCGCCCTCGCCCGAGCAGCCGGCGCGCCTCTCGCGACTGACGCGTTAAGGCCGCGCCGGCCCGCCGACATCCGAGCAACCGTCCGCGCGCCGCCGCGCATCGTTAGACTGCGTCCCCCTTCATCCTTGATTGACCGTGCGCGAGCGTGATAAGTTCGGGGCCGACGTGAGTTAGCCGTACAGCTTACCGCCGAGCCCCGAAGCCCCGACGCAAAGTGAATTTTCTCGGAAGGTTTTACGCCGCCCCCGCGGGGTGCGAGGGCGTGAAAGCCTCCCCGAGGCCGGCCCCGGTCGAAGCCTCCGGAGTGGAGCCGCCCCGCCCCGGCTCCGGTTGCAGCAGGAGTTTCAAACGGCCATGACCGAAACAAAGACCGCACGCCTTTTGACGTTGGTTCTCGCCGCCGCCGTCCTCGCCTCGGGCTGCGGCGCGCAGCGCGACAGGAGCAACGAGTTCTTCGGCCAGCTTGAGCCGCCCGAGGGGCAGACGATGCGCTACATCTCCGGCTCCGAGCCGGAGTCGCTCGACCCGCAGATGAGTTCGGGGCAGCCCGAGGCGCGGCTCGACATCGCGCTCTACGAGGGGCTGGTCGAGTACCACCCGAAGACGATGGAGCCCATCCCCGGCGTCGCCGAGCGCTGGACGATTGACGAGGACGCGAGCGAGTACGTCTTCTTCCTCCGCAAGAACGCCCGGTTCTCGAACGGCGACCCCATCACCGCGCGCGACTTCGTCTACACGTTCCGCCGCGGCCTCAGGCCCGAGCTGGCCTCGCGCGTCGCCTACATGGCCTACGAGCTGAAGTACGCCGAAGCCTTCAACACGGCCGGGGCCTTCGTCCGCGACCCGAAGACCGGCCGCTTCCTGCTCGCCTCCGAGGCCGCGCCGGCGGGCGGCGAGGGCGGGGAAGAGGGGGCGCAGTCCCAACCGCCCGGCGTCTCGGCGCAGCCGCCCGACGCCGAGGCGCTCCACAGGGGTGAGCTTGCGAGGAAGGGCGAGGACGCCGCGCCCGACACCGAGTTCCACCGCTTCATCCACTCGCCCGAGCGCCTCGTCGTCCCGGCGGACGAAAAGGACAGGGCGAAGGCCCTGAAGGCCGACCCGAAGCTGGCCGCGCTCGTCGAGGGCAAGGAGTTGGTCCCCGTCAGGGCCGAAGACATCGGCGTCGAGGCCGTGGACGACCACACGCTGCGGCTCACGCTGCGCCAGCCCGCGCCCTACTTCCTCGGGCTCATCCAGCACCAGTTCTTCCGCGTCGTCCACCAGGCGACGGTCGAGCGCTGGGGCGTCAACTGGACCAAGCCCGGGAACATCGTCAGCAGCGGCTCGCACATGCTCTTGGAGCACAAGCCCTACAACCAGCTCGTCGTCGTCAAGAACCCGAACTACTGGGACGCCGCCAGCGTCCGGCTGGAGAAGATTTTCTTCTACCCGCTCGAAGACAACACGACGATGATGAACCTCTACAAGGCGGGCGAGGTGGACGCCGCCTACAACCACACCGTCCCGGCCTCCTGGCTCAAGAGCGGCGTCCGCAAGGTGAAGGACTACATGGACGCGCCCGAGAACGTCTCCGAGTTCTACGTGATGAACACGCGCAAGCCGCCGATGAACGACGTGCGCGTCCGCAAGGCGTT
>DASVSK010000784.1:0-2760 GCA_036388135.1 Pyrinomonadaceae bacterium
CGGGGTCGCCCGCGCGCGAGCGCGACGCGGCGCGCAGGACGTCGAGCGCCTCGGCGTAGCGCCGCCCGCGCACGAGCAGGCGGCCCAGGTCGTAACCCGCGTAGAAGTGGCGGCCGTCGCTTCCGAGCGCGCGGCGCAAAAGCCCCTCGGCCTCCGCGTCGCGCCCGCGCTCGCCCACGACGAAGCCGAGCTGCGCCAGCGCGTCGGCGTCCCCCGGCGTCAGTTCGAGCGAGCGCCTCAGCGCCGCCTCCGCGCGCTCGTAGTCGCCGCGGCCGCGCGCGGCGATGCCGACGAAGTAGTGCGCCGCGGCCGAGCCGGGGAAACGCGCGGCCGCATCGGTGAAGACCTCCAGCGCACGGTCGAAGCGCGAGAGCAGCATCAGCACGCCGCCCAGCCGCACGCGGTAGACGAGCTTCGACGGGTCTGAAGCGGCCGCGCGCCCGTAGAACTCGGCCGCGCCCTCGTAGCGCCGCTGCCGCCGCAGCTCCTCGCCCAGCGCGAAGTGCGCCTCCGGGTAGTTCTCTTTAAGCGCCAGCGCCCTCTGCCAGAACTGCGCCGCCTCCTCCGCCCGCCCGCCCTCCGACGCGATGAGCCCGAGGTGGTAAAGGGCCGCGGCCTCGTCCTGCGCGAGCGCCGCCGGCGACGAGAGGAGGGCCGCGGCCTCGTCGTGGCGCTTGAGCCGGTAGAGCGTGAGCCCGAGGTTGAAGCTCGCCTGCGGGTGGCCGGGCGCGTCGCGCAGCACCGACTCGAACGCCGCGGCCGCCTCCGCCGCTCGACCCAGGCGCGCGAGCAGCACGCCGAGGTTGGCGCGCGCCGTGACCGCCTTCGGGTCGAGCCTGACGGCCTCGCGGTACTCGGCCTCGGCCTCGCGCGCCGAGCCCCTTCGGTCGAGGATGACGCCGAGCAGCGCGTGCGCGTCCGCGCTGCCGGGCCGCGCCGCGAGCGCGCGCCTGACGAGCGGCTCCGCCTCCGACGCCCTCCCCGCGCGCAGAAGCTCCAACGCGCGCACGAGCAGCGCCGCCGCCGCCTCTTCCCCCACCCGCGCCGCCGCCCCGCGCGCCTCCTGCCCCCGCGGGTTCGACCGTCCCGCGCCCCCGCGCGCCGCGGCCACGCCCGTCACCCCGAAGAGCGGCGCGGCCAGGCAGAGCGCCGCCAAGACGGGGCGAGCCGCGAAGAGACGCGGAGCGGCGCGAAGCGGAACGCGCGCGGTTAACCGCGCCGCGGGCCTCGCGGCCTTCATTCCGCTTCGTCTCTCTTCACGGATGAACATTCGCCTGACAACCGCGCGCCTTTCAATTTAGTATAGACGAGCCCGTGCCGACGCCAAACGCCATGCCAGCCCCGACGCCGCGCGCGTTACGTTTCGCGCTTCTCATCCTCTTCGCGTCCGCGACCTGTGCGCCCGGCGCTTTCGTGACGGCGCGCGCGGCGACGCCCCGGCCAACGCGGGGCGACGCAGCCTCGCGCGGCGTCTACGTCCTGACGCGCGGGGACGAAGAGTTTCTCGAAGACCTTTCGCGCCGCGCCTTCCTCTACTTCGTCGAGCACGCGGACGCGCGCACCGGGCTCGTCCTCGACCGCGCGCGCGCGGGCGGCGAGGCGCACCCGCCCGGCCACCCCTCGCACCGCATCGCTTCGAGCGCCGCCACCGGCTTCGGCCTCACGGCGCTCTGCGTCGGCGCGGAGCGCGGCTGGGTCGCGCGCGGAGAGGCGCGCGGCCGCGTGCTGAGGACGCTGCGCTTCTTCGCCGACGTCGCGCCGCGCGAGCGCGGCTGGTTCCTCCACTGGATGGACGCCCCGACGGGCGCGCGGCGCTGGCAGAGCGAGTTCTCTTCAATCGACACGGCGCTCCTTCTGGCGGGCGTGCTGACCGCGCGCCAGTGCTTCCGCGAAGACGCGGAGGTGGTCCGACTCGCCACAGACATCTACGAACGCGTCGACTTCCGCTGGATGCTCGACGGCCACCCCACGCTCCTCTCGCACGGCTGGCGTCCCGAGTCGGGCTTCATCAAGACGCGCTGGGACACCTACAGCGAACACCTCATCCTCCAACTGCTCGCCGTCGGCTCGCCCACACACCCCGTCACGCCGCGTGCGTGGCGCGCGTGGGCGCGCAGGCGCATCACCTACGCCGGCTTCGACTACATGAACGACGGCCCGCTCTTCACGCACCAGTACACGCAGGCTTGGGCCGACCTGCGCGGCCGTCGCGAGGGCTGGTACCCCTTCACCGACTACTTCGAGAACTCGGCGGCGGCGACGCGCGCGCACAGGCAGTTCTGCATCGACCTCGCGGCCGAGTTCCCCGCCTACGGCGCGGACGTGTGGGGCGTCTCGGCGTCAGACTCCGCCGCCGGCTACGTCGCGTGGGGCGGGCCGCCGCGCGACCCGTCGATAGAGGGGACGGTCGTCCCTTACGCGGCGGCCGGCTCGCTCATGTTCACGCCCGACATCTCGCTCCGCGCGCTGCGCGCGTTGAAGGAGAAGTACGGCGAGAAAGTTTACGGCCGCTACGGCTTCGCCGACGCCTTCAACCCGAACACGGGCTGGGTCGGCCCCGACGTCATCGGCATCGACCAGGGCATCACGCTCTTGAGCGCCGAGAACCTGCGCGACGGCCTCGTCTGGCGACACTTCATGAGGAACGCGGAGATTCACAGGGCGCTCGATCTCGTCGGCCTCCGGCGAACCGCGCGCCCGCGGAAGTAGGGAGAAGTTAACCGCAGAGACGCGGAGGCGCGGCTAAGACGAACCATGTCT
>DASVSK010000785.1:0-6939 GCA_036388135.1 Pyrinomonadaceae bacterium
CCGGGCGCGAACCTTCTGCCCGGCGCGCCGGAAGTCCCGGCGTCGGCGCAGAAGCCCGTGGCGACCCAGCTCCCGCCCTCGATGCTGGTGCGCTGGCAGGGCAAGCCCGGCGTCAACCGCTACCGGCTCCAGCTCGCCACCGACGAGAAGTTCGAGGACGTCGTCTTCGACCAGGCGGTCGAGGGGCGGCAGTACGTCGTCAGAGACCTCCCGCCCGGCAACTACTTCTGGCGCGTCGCGCCCGCGGCGGCCGAGACGAGCATCTCCTACTCGACGCCCGAGCGCGTCTCGATGGGGAGCGAGAAGGGGGTCGAGGTGGCGAGCGTCGTGATGCCCGCCGACGCCACGGGCTGGCGCATCGCGACGGGCGAGGTCTTGAGGCTCGCGCCCGCCAGCCTGCGGCCGGGCGGCGTCGTCGACTTCGTCGGCGTCGGCCCGGACGGCCGCGCCTTCGCCGTCGACGGCGCGAGCGGCATCTCGCTCTGGACGGCGCGCTACGGCGCGGCGGCGGCGGGCCAGACGTCGGACGCCGCGGCGGTCACCTTCGACCCGCTCATCGTCGGCGAGCCGCAGCGCGGGGTCTACGTCGTCGTGGCGACGCAGGGCGGCGTGCGCGCCCTGCTCGGCGACACGGGGCGTGAGACGTGGCGCGCGAGCCTCGGGGGTCGCGCCGCGGCTGGCGTGGCGACAGACCTCGACGGCGACGGCAGCCCGGAGCTGGTCGTGGTCACGGAAGACCCGGAGATGTTCTACGTCATCCACGCGGGCTCGGGGCGCGTGCTCGCCAGCCAGAAGCTCTCGGGCGCGGTGGCGGGCGCGCCCTACGCGTTCGCGCACGGCGGAAGGCGCGGCGTGCTGCTCGGGCTGAAGAAGGGCGGGCGCGTCGAGTTCCGCGGCGGCGACGGCCAGGTCATCAGCGAGTCGAAACTCGAAGGCGACGTGACGACCGCCCCGCTCGTCACCATGCGCGGCGAAACGCCCTTCATGGCGGTCGGGAGCGACAACGGCCTCTGGGCCTTCAGCGTGCCGGAGCTGCGCGCGCTCGGGGCCATCAGGGCCGACGACGACTCGGTGCGCGGGACTCTGAGCGCGGCCGACGTCGACGGCGACGGCAGCAGCGAGATAGTGATGGTGACCCGGCGAGGGCGCGTGGCGCTCGTGAGCACGCTCGACGGCAACGTCCGCTGGTACGCCGAGGGGGCGAACGCCGCCGCCTCGGCCGCCTTCGCCGACCTCAACGCCGACGGCGTGCTCGACGTCATCGTGCCCGGCGGCGGCTCGACCTTCGCGCTCGCCTTCTCGGGGCGCGACGGCGGGCTGGTGATGAAGGTGGAGGAGGGCGGCAGGGCAGCCGCCGCGGAGCAGAAGGGCGGCGGCGCGCCGCGCTCGCTCGTCGTCACGCCGTCGCTCGGCGGCGGCGGGCTCCTCGTCGGCGGCGACCCCGGGCGCACGGGACTGCGCGCCGTCGAGCTGCCGAAAGGCTCCGTCAAGACCGCCGCGAAGTGAGCGCCCGAGCAAGGGCCGCCGGGGGTTTAAAGACTTGTACGTCCGTCTGCTGGCCGCGGCGCTGTTCGCCGCGTGGCTCGTCGGAAAATTCGTCCTGGGCGGGGAAGGCTTCGTACACATCCTCCTGCTCTGCGCCGTCGCCGTCGCCGTCGTCAGGTTCGTCCACGAGCGCCACGCCGCGAGGCAGTAAGCACGACGCCGGTTCCGGCATGTGGGGTGTGCCGCGGAAGTGCGTATTCACGCGGGCGGACGGGATGAACAGGATAAAGAACGTCAGATTTCAAATCCCGAATCAAAAACTCCCTTTATCCCGTCAACCCCGTCCGCCCGCGTGAATACTGTTTTTCTGCAACTGTGTGGGCGTCGCCGCGCATCAATCAGGCTGTAGGCAGGTTTCTTCGCGCCCGGCCCGGAAGGGCCGTCCCTGGGGCGCGCCAACTCCACTCGAATAAAAGGAGTACCGTTCATGAAAGTTTTCAGCCCTGCTTTCCGCACGCTGGCGGGGGTGCTGTTCGCGCTCTTGCTGTGCGCCGCCCCCGCGCAGGCGCAGGCCGACATGCGGCGCGAGACGGTCGCCGTCTCCTACCCGTTGGAGCAGACCGTGAGCCTCAAGTTCCGCGGGACGACGCGGCTGCCGCGCCTCTCGGGCTCGGCCAAAGTTAGGCGCACGGGGCGGCGCAACACGCGCGTCGAGATGAACATCGACAACCTCCCGCGCGCCTTCGAGCTGGGCAGCATCTACACGACCTACGTGCTGTGGGCCGTCTCGCCCGAGGGGCGCGCCGACAACCTCGGCGAGCTGAAGCGCAGCGGCAGCCAGTTCATCAACACCAAGATCGACGTCACCACGCCGCTCGAAACCTTCGCGCTCATCATGACGGCCGAGCCGCACTACCTCGTCCGCAGCCCGAGCCGGATGGTCGTCCTCGAAAACCTCCCGCCGCGCGACCCCGGCGACGCGCAGGTGGCGACCGTCCCCGTGCAGTACATCGGCAACGCCTCCGACTACTTCCGCGACTCGCGCATCCCAGACCTCGCCGACCGCGACTACATACGCACGCCCGTCTCGCTCCTCGGCGCGCGCCAGGCCCTCAGCCTCGCGCGCTACGCCGGGGCCGAGCGCGACGCGACGGCCGAGTTGCAGGAAGCGCGTTCGATGCTCGAACAGGCGGAGAACGCGTGGCGTCTGAACCAGTCCGAGGCCGAGGTGGACACGCTCGCGCGCCGCGCCATCAGCCTCGGCGTCAAGGCCGAGGAGACGGCCGAGCAGCGCGCCGCCGCGCGCAAGCGGCGCGACGAGATAGCCGCGCGCGACCGCGCCGTCAACGAGGCCGAGCAGACCGCGGCCGAGTCCGGCCGCACCATCCAGCAGTTGCGCGACTCCTTGAGGAAGGAGGAGGCGGCGCGCGAGATGGCCGAGCGCGACGCGGCCAACGCCAACCAGCAGTTGAGGGAGATGCGCGGCGAGAACGCGAGGCTGCGCGACGAGCTGGCCTCGGTTCGCACGGAGGGCGAGGCGGCGCGCCTTAAACTCGCGCGCATCGAGGGCGAGCGAGCGGCCGAGCAGGCGCGCGCCGAGGCCGCGCGGCGCACGACGCAGCAGCAGGAGGCGCTCAGCAGCCTGAAGTCTTCGCTCGCGCGCTTCGGCACGGTGCGCGAGACGGCGCAGGGTCTCGTCCTCGTCCTGCCGGACGCGGTCTGGGCGGGCGCGCGTGCGGCGGAGCTGACGCCGAAGGCTCTGGCGACGACCGTCGACCCGCTGGCGGCGCTGCTCGCGAATAACCCCGAGCTGCGCGTCCGCATCGAGGCGTTCGTCGACGCGCGCGGCGACGCCTCCGAGCTGCAAAGGCTGACGCAGGACAGGGCTGAGGCGCTCGCGGGGCGGCTCGTCTCCTCGGGCGTCGACGGCACGCGCATACAGGCCAACGGGATGGGGCCGTCGAACCCCGTCTCGGCCAACACGACCCCCGCCGGGCGCACGCGCAACCGCCGCATCGAGATCACCCTCACCCCCGCGGCGGGCGAGGCCGCGGCCTCCGACGGACAGCAGTAGGAAAGACGTCGGACGCCGGGTGTCGGGTGTTGGTTAAAGCCTCTTGCCTTAACTAACGTCCGGCGTCCGGCGTCCGACGTCTGCTACCCAATGGCCCTGCTCGAAGTCCTACAGCTCATCGGGTACAGCACGGCGGCGGCGTTGCACGTCTGGATCGCGGCGCTGCTCGCCGGGAGCAGGCGCGCGCTGGGGCGGGTCGAGCGCGTGCTGCTGGTGCTGGCGGTGGCGCTCGGCGTCTGGCACGCGTCGAGCCTGCTGGTCGCGCTCCACACGATGCTGGGGCTCTCGCAAGACCGCTGGACTCCGCTGCTGCGGCTCGCCGACACGCTCGCCGTCACGAGCGTCACGCTCACCTACTCGCTCCTGCTCCACCTACACCTCCACCTGTGGGCGGACGCGCGGGGGCGCGGTTTGACGTGGAGCGAGAGGGCGCGCGTCTACCTCTCGTACCTGCCCGCGGTCTTCCTCGTCTACGCCGCGCCGAAGCTCTGGACGGGCGCGTACGCGCCGATGTTCGTGCGTCTGTCTCACCTGCTGGTGCCCTTCGCGCTGTGGGCGGCGTACGTGCTCTGCCTGTGCGCGGGGACGGATTTTCTCATCGCGCGTCTCTCGAAGGCGCAGTCGGAGCGCCGCCTGCTGACGACGCTCGCCGCCTCGTTCGTCGGCATCGCGGCGCTCATCCTCGGGGTCTACGGGCTGGGGTGGGGGCAGGGGACGCCGCTCGGCCTCTACCTCCAGACGGCCGCGAACCTCGGCTCGCTTCTGCCGACGGCGCTGCTCGCCTACCACATCTACCGCTACCGCTACCTCGAACTCATCTTCAAGGAGAGTCTCATCCTCGCGTCGTTCGCGGCGGTCGTGCTGGTCGTCTACCTCTACGGCATCCGCACCATCGCCTTGTGGCTGACGGCGCGTTACGAACTGCGCGAGGGCGCGGTCGAGTCGCTGTTGATTCTCCTGCTCGCGCTGGTCGCCGCGCCGCTGCGCCGCTGGCTCGACCGCAGGTTCCGACGCCTCTTCGAGGAGGAGGCCGGGCTCTTCCGCGACGTGGCGGCGCGCATCGGCAAGTCGGCCAGGAGGTACGGGCAACTGGCGGAGTTCCTGCGCTTCGTCGAGGAGCGCGCGGCCGAGAGTCTGGGGCTGAGGCGCGTGCGGATTCTGGCCGCCGCGACGCCCGACGGCGAGGGCGGAAAGTCGCCGAGCTTCGCGGGCGCGTTCGACGGTGGCGCGGGCGCGCGTAGGGAGGGGGGCGACGGCGTGGGGGGCGAGGACGTCGGCGGCTCGAACGTGCAGACGCACTTCGAGGCGAACGTGCCGGGCCTGTTAAAGGGCGGGGCGGGCGCGTCGGCGTCGGTCGCGGGGGCGACGGCGACGGCGTCGGCGGGAACATCTTCGGCGGCGGCCGTCGTGACCCCGGCCGACGCGACCGCGCCGGAGTCTCCGACCGCCGAAGGGGACGAGGAGGAGGAGTGGGCGGCGCGCGTGCTCGCGCTCGAAGCGGAGTCGGGGGCGGCCGGCGCGGAGGGCTCGGCGCTGCTGCGCGCGCGCGGGTGGGAGGTCGCGTACGCGCTCAGGCGCGACGAGCGCGTCGTCGGCCTGATGCTCGTCGACGCGGAGCCGGAGGCTCTGACATACGAGGTGCGCGGCTCGCTCGAACTGCTCGCCGGGCAGGTCGCCATCGCCATCGAGGACAGCCGGCTCGTCGAGGAGAACGTGCGGCTCGAACGTCGCATCGCGCAGAGCGAGCGGCTGGCCGCGCTCGGCCGCATGGCGGCGACCGTCGCGCACGAGGTCAAGAACCCGCTCTCGGCCATCAAGTCCATCGCGCAGGTCTTGCGCGAGGACGAGTACCTCAAGCGCGAGTACGCGCGCGACCTCGAACTCATCGTCGGCGAGACCGACCGCCTCTCGCAGAGCGTGACGCAGATGCTCAGCTTCGCGCGCAGCGCCCCGCAGACGGGCGGGCCGCGCCGCGTCGGCGAGGTGCTCGAATCGGTGCTGCTCCTTTTCCAGAAGGAGGCGGCGGGTCGCGGCGTCGCGTTCAAGGCCGACCTCGGCGCTTCGGGCGAGCAACTGGACGGCGCGGCGGCCTCGTCCCTGCGGGACGCGCTGACGAACCTCCTCCTCAACGCCTTACACGCGGCGGGCGCGGGCGGCCGCGTCAGCCTCTCGACCTCGGCCGAGGGCGGCCGGCTGACGGTCTCCGTCACAGACACCGGCCCCGGCGTCGCGGCCGAGCGGCGCGAGCGCATCTGGGAGCCCTTCTTCACCACCAAGCAGCGCGGCACCGGCCTCGGCCTCGCCATCGTCCGCAAGCGCATCGAGGAGGTCGGCGGCACCGCCCGCCTCCTGCCCCCGAAGCCCGGCGAGGGCGCGCGCTTCGAGCTGACGCTACCGCTGAAGAAGTAGTCAGTAGTCAGTAGCGCTCCGCGCCGCGGCCGTTGTCGCTGATTCTCTGACGATTCGACTAACGAAGGTTTTTCTACTGACTACTGACTACTGTCTACTGTCTACTTCCTTCGTGGCACGGGGCGTGCTTCGGGTTAAGGCATGGAGAACGAGATGAGTACTGAGGCGAACAGGGGCGCGAAGTGGCGCGTGCTGGTGGTGGACGACGAGGAGGCGGCGCGGTACGGGATGCGGCGCGCGCTCGGCGTCCACGGCTACGAGGTGGAGGAGGCGGGGAGCGTCGAGGACGCGCGCCAGCTCGTCGCCGCGCACCGGCCCGACCTGATGCTGCTCGACGTCAACCTGCCGGGCGTGAGCGGGCTCGAATACCTGCGCGAGCTGGCGGGCGAGGGCGAGCGCGCGCCGCTCGTCGTCATGGTCACGGCCTACGGCTCGGAGCGCGTGGCGGTCGAGGCCATCAAGGCGGGCGCTTACGACTACCTCTCCAAGCCGTTCGAGATAGACGACCTCCGGCTCGTCGTCAAGAACGCGCTGGAGACGGTCGGCCTCCGGCGAGAGAACAAACACCTGCGCCAGCGCATCGAGCTTGAGGGCGCGCAGCGCGGCGCGCTCATCGGCAACTCGGAGGCGATGAACCGCGTCCGCTCGATGATAGAGAAGGTCGCGGAGACGGACGCGACGGTGCTGGTGCGCGGCGAGTCGGGCACGGGCAAGGAGCTGGTCGCGCGCGAGCTGCACGAGCGCAGCTCGCACCGGCGGCGCGGCTCCTTCGTCGCCGTCAACTGCGCGGCGCTCCCCTCGGAGCTGATCGAGTCGGAGCTGTTCGGCCACGAGAAGGGCGCTTTTACCGGCGCGGCGGCGCGCAGGCGCGGGAAATTCGAGCAGGCCGACGGCGGCACGCTCTTCCTCGACGAGATAGGCGACATGAGCGCCAACGTGCAGGCCAAGCTCCTGCGCGCGCTCGAAGAGCG
>DASVSK010000786.1:0-2975 GCA_036388135.1 Pyrinomonadaceae bacterium
CCGCGCAGGTGGCGCACGAGGTGAAGAACCCCCTGGCGGGGCTCCTGCTCTACTCGATGCACCTCAAGGGCAAGGCCGAGGGCAAGCTCCCCGAGGGCGAGCTGACGCTCATCGACAAGATCGTGAACACGATTAACCACCTGACGGCGACGGTCAACCAGGTGCTCGACTTCGCGCGGCCGATCAACATCCGGCCGCGCCCCGCGGACTTGAACCGCGTCGTCACGGACGTGCTGCAACTGCTCGGCCCGCAGATAGAGGCCGGCCGCATCGAGCAGCGCCTTGAGCTGGACGCGGCCTGCTGCCGGGTGGTGCTCGACGAGCCCTCGATTCATTCCGCGCTGATGAACCTCGTGCTCAACTCCGTCCAGGCGATGCCCGGCGGCGGCACGCTCACCGTCAGGACGAAGGGCGGCGTCGGCGGCGTCGAGCTGGAGATTTCCGACACGGGCGTCGGGATGAGCGAGGAGCAGGTCGGTAACATCTTCGAGCCCTTCTTCACGACGAAGAGCCAGGGGCTCGGGCTGGGGATGCCTTACGCGCAGAAGGTGGTGGAGCAGCACCGCGGGGCCGTCTCAATCGAGAGCCGGCCCGGCGCGGGCACCACCGTCCGGGTCGCGCTGCCGGGCGAGAGGGAGGCGGGCGGGGATGTCAACGGGTAACAGGATTCTGGTGGTCGACGACGAGGCGAGCGTCGCCGACGCGTTGCAGCTCGTCCTCGGCGAGCGCGGTCATAAGGTTGAGTCGGCGCAGAGCGTCGGCGCGGCGGACGCGGCGCTCAAGGCGGGCCCCTTCGACCTGGTCTTCACAGACCTGCGCCTGCCCGACGGGAGCGGCATCGACCTCCTGACGCGCATCAAGGCCGACTCGCCCGAGACGGAAATTATCCTGATGACCGCGCACGGGTCTTTGGAGCTGACCATCGAGGCCATCAAGCGCGGGGCCTTCTACTACCTCGAAAAGCCTTTCACGCCGGACCAGGCGCTGGTGCTGGCGGCGCGCGCCTTGCAGTTCAAGGACGTCAAGAGCGAGAACCGCGCGCTCAAGGGCACGCTCGCGGCCGACGGCGACGACTTCGGGCTCGTCGGCCGCCACCAGAAGATCAGGCAGATTCGCGAGGTCATCCGCACGGCCGCGCCGTCCGACGCCTCCGTCCTCATCGAGGGCGAGTCGGGCACGGGCAAGGAGCTGGTGGCCGCCGCCTTCCACTTCCGGAGCGCGCGCGCCGAGCGCCCCTTCATCCGCATCAACTGCGCCGCCATCCCCTCGGAGCTGATCGAGTCCGAACTGTTCGGCTACAGGCGGGGGGCCTTCACGGGAGCCGACCGCGACAAGCGCGGGCTGATCGAGGCGGCCGGGGGCGGCACGCTCCTCCTCGACGAGATAGCCGAGATGCCCGCGCACCTCCAGACGAAACTGCTGCGCGTCCTCCAGGAGCGCCGCCTGCGCCGCCTCGGCGACGAGCAGGAGCTGCCCGTTGACTTCCGGCTCGTCTCCTCGACCAACCGCGACACCGGGCAGATGATTCAGGAGGGGGCGCTGCGCAAAGACCTCTACTTCCGCATCAGCACCATCAAGGTCAGGGTGCCGCCGCTGCGCGAAAGGTCGGACGACGTGATGCTGCTCGCCGAGCACTTCCTGCTGCGCTACGCGGAGAAGTACCAGAAGCGTCTGCGCGGCATCTCGCAGACGGCCTACGCGCTGCTGGCGCGCTACGACTGGCCCGGCAACGTGCGCGAGCTGGAATCCGTGGTCGAGCACGCCGTCCTCTTCTCGCAGGAGGAGCAGGTCATGCCCGAGGACTTGCCCGAACAGCTCCACGCGGCCGAGTCGACGCACTTCCGCTGCGTCATCCCGCCCTACGTGACGATGGAGGAGATCGAGCGCGAGGCCATCGCGCAGACGCTCGAACGCACCGGCGGCAACGTCAAGAAGACCGCGCAGATACTCGACTACCACCGCCCCACGCTCTACCGTAAGCTCAAAAAGTTCGGCCTCATGGCCGTGACGCCCAAGGACGAGGAGGACGACGGCGGGCGGGCGGACGCTTAGGCCGCGCGCCCCCGCGCCCCGCCCCGTCAAAGGCGTTCCGCACGGCTCGAACCGAACCCGCCGGCGCCGCCCCCTTGTCTTGCGCTGATTCACCGCGCGCCGCCGTCTGATTCAAGCCGAAACACGCGCGCGCGGCCGGGGCATCCCTTTAGCCCTTAAATTGCTCCAAAGACTGCGGAACGGTGATTGCCCGTGTGATGTCATTCGGCTCCCCGACCGGTTCGTGGCGTGGCCGACGAACCGTGCCGAGCGGCGTGGCTGTACGGCTTCGGCCGGTCGTTTCCAGCAGGGGAGACCATATGTGTGTGTTGTGCTCCGACCAGAGCGCGGTCGAAGGGGCCCGGGTGCTCGTCATCGACGACGAGCCGAGCGTGGCCGACGCGCTGCGGGTGATTCTTGAGGATAAGGGCTTCGCGGTAGTCGTCGCGGCCAACGGGCGCGACGGCATCGCGCAGGCACGCCTCGCCCCGTTCAGCGTCACCGTCACCGACCTCCGGCTGCCCGACATGAACGGGCTCGAAGTGATCGGCGCGTTCCGAGAAGACGGCCTCGGCGGTGCCGTCATCCTCATCACCTCTTACGGGACGCCCGAAATCTTCGCGCGCGCCGCCGACCTCGGCGTGGCCGGCGTCATCGGGAAGCCCTTCATGCCCTCCGAAATTCTTCAACTAATCGCCGCCACGCTGGAAAGACGCGAGGCGTGCGAACCGTATCCGGACGTGGGACCCGGCTAGAGCGTTTACTGAAATTCCTCACCCGAGGGCGAAGCCGAAGACGAAGGCGGCGCGGGCGCGGCCTCGTCGGAAGCGCCCGCCCGCTCCCCCGTCTCGCGCGTTACAGCGGTCCGCGCCCGCCCCCCCTTGCGAAGGATGAGCGGCGACTCCGTCAAAGCCTCCGCGCGCCTCAACCCGACGTTCGTAACA
>DASVSK010000787.1:0-3219 GCA_036388135.1 Pyrinomonadaceae bacterium
GAGGCCGGGGTCGCCGCGGTCGGAGCCGAGCAACTGCGACAGCTCGACGTCGAACGGGTAGTCGCGCACTATCTGCCCGTTCGGCGCGCGCCGGTAGAGAGCCAGCGCGCGGTCGAGCCCGCCCGAGCGGTCGAGAATCCAGCCGCGCAGGGTGGATTCGGCGAGCCGCCGGTTGCGCAGGTCTTTGTAGCTCAGCTCCTGGAAGCGGTCGTTCGACTCGGACGCGTACTGCGCCCAGTAGACGTGGAAGCCGAAGACCGCGAGCGCCAGCAGCACGAAGATGATCCGCAGCCCGCGCAGGCCCCGGT
Source organism: Pyrinomonadaceae bacterium (assembly GCA_036388135.1). GTDB lineage: Bacteria > Acidobacteriota > Blastocatellia > Pyrinomonadales > Pyrinomonadaceae > QHXN01. Next base: position 309 of record DASVSK010000787.1, read on the forward strand.
TGGTCGAGGTCGCGCCGAGCCGCTGCCTGACCTCCGCCGGGAGGTCCGCCGGCGCGACCGCTTCGAGCGCCGTCCGCCTGCGCCTCCGCATCAGGAGCACCGACGCGAACAGCACTAGCGCCGTCAGCGCGGTGCCCGCCACGTAAATCAGGCTCAGCAGCGCCGGCTGCTGCTCGGGAATGTCTGCTAGAAAAATCATCTGGTAAATAGAAGTTGGTAAATAGTAAATCGCCAATAGTGAATGATGTTCAGGTTTACACGACTCGGGCAGGTCGCCGGCCCCGGGGCGGCCGAACCGCCCGCCATTTACCGTTCACCATTCACTGCCTTTTAAACCTCACCTCCACGTCGCCGAAGGTGACGACGTCGCCGTCCTCGATGTGGCGGGCCTCGCCGTAGGCGATGCGGCGGCCGTTGATGAAGGTGCCGTTGGTCGAGCCGGTGTCGGCGACGAGCAGCGTGCCCTCGCGGTTCATCACGAGCGACGCGTGAATCTTCGAGACGCTGCCGTGTTCGAGCTGGAGGTCGTTGTCGGCGACGCGCCCGACGTTCATGCGGCGTCCGCCCGGCCGGAACGCGAGCGGCTTCTCGAACGAGCGCTCGGGCGCGGTCACGCGCGCCAGAATCTGCACGTCGGTCGAGGTCAGCGTCTTGGCCCTCGGGACGGCGTCGGCCAGCTCAAGGTTGTGGCGCTGCGCCTCGTCGGCGCGCTTCAGCTCCTCCTCGAATTCGCCGTAGGTCGGGTCGACGGCGATGCCGGAGGTGAAGATGTCGGCGCTGGTCTCGACCTTGATGGGCGCGAGCGTGCGCAGGCGGCGGTCGTTGATGTAGTCGATGACGGCGGCCAGCACCTCGTTCTCCAAATCCTTGATGAACTCGGGCGGCGCTTCGGAGTGTGTGCCCCACTCGACCTTGAGCTTGTAGAGGTGCGGCGCGATGCGCCTCCCCTCGGCGTCGGTGCGCGCCCGCTCGTCGATGAGGTGCTTGGTGCGCTCGACTAACTTGGTGGTGGTGAAGCCGGACTGCGTGTCGGCCTCGCGCCCGAGCTTGCGGTCGACGACCGAGCCCATGCCTTCGAGCACGCGCCGCATCAGCCGCTCGACCAGCGCCTCGTCACGCTTCTTCTCTTTCTCTCCGCTCATAAAGAGGCTTCCGCTTCTGCCGGCCGCAGCCGGGGCGGCCCGGCGGCTAAGGTGCTGAGAGCAAGGGGGAGATTAAACTTTATCGCCTGGGTACTCTGCTGGACATTCTAGCCGAAAAAAGCCGCCCGGCGGAAGCGCCGTATAAAGTTAAAGGAAAAGGAGAGAAGAAAAGGACAATTAGGCGGCCGGAAAGCCCCTAAGCCGGCCGAAAGCCCCTCTGGCGGGCGGCTTCGTAGAGGACGACGGCCAGCGCGACGGCGACGTTCAGGCTCTCGACCGGCTCGCGCATCGGGATGCGGACGGCTTCGCCCGCCGCGCGCGCCTCTTCGGCGGAAAGTCCGCCCGCCTCCGGGCCGACGACGACGGCGCGCGGCAGCGTCCAGTCGACCTCCGTGTGCGCCGCCTCCGCGCCCGCGGCCGTGGCGACCGCGCGGATGCCGCGCGCGGCGCACCACCCGAGCGCCTCCTCCAGGGTCGGCCCCGTCCAGAGCGGGAGCCTGAAGGCCGAGCCCATCGAGCCGCGCAGTGCCTTCGCCGAGAGGGGGTCGGTCGAGCCCTTCGTCGTCACGACGGCGGTCGCGCCCGCGGCCTCCGCCACGCGCAGCATGGCCCCGGCGTTGGAAGGGTTGTTCGCCCTGTGGATGACGACGACCAGCGGCGTCCCCGCGGCGCGCTCGACGACCTCGCGGCCCGTCTGCGGCCGGCGCGCGAGCGCGACGACGCCCTGCGGCGTCTTCGTGTCCGAGACCGAATCGAGCACGTCCTCGCCGACGAGGTGGACGGCCGGGCACGCGTCACGCAAATTTTTGAGAAGCTCCGCCCCGCGCGCCTCCTCGGCGAGCCCGCGCGCGTAGAGCACAAGCTCCAACCCGGCCCGCGCGCGCAGCGCCTCCTCGCACAGCCGCACGCCCTCCGCGAAGACGAGCCCCCTCTCGCGCCCGTCGCGCGTCGCACGCGCCCTCTGCGCGAGCGGGTTCCTGCGGCTGGTGATGGCCTCTTTCGTCATCCTTTTAAAGCGGGAGCCCGACCGCTCCGCTCCGGCTCAAGCTCGACCCAGACGGGCCAGTGGTCGGAGACGCCGCGGACGCGCTCGACGCCCCAGCGCGTGACGCGCGCGCCGCGCGTGAAGACCCAGTCGAAATGACGTCGGAGCGGCCCGGAGCGCCAGGTCGGCGTGTTGGTCGGGAGCGGCGTCGCGTAGCCGCGCGATTCGAGCAGGCCGCGCGCAGCCCGACGCGCCTCGTCGTCGAGCGTGTTGAAGTCGCCGAGCAGCACCACCGGCTCCGACTCGCCGAGGCGTTCGGCGAGGGCGAGCACCGCCCGGTGCTGTGCGAGCTGGCCTTCGACGTCGGCGTGCGTGTCGATGTGCGCGTTAAAGAGGTGCAGCCGCCGCCCGCCGAACGGCACGGAGGCGGCGACGGCGAGCCGCGGACGCCAGGGACATTCGTCCCACGGAAGCTCGATGCGCGTCGCGTCCGAGAGCGGCAGGCGGCTGAGGAGCGCGACGCCCGTGTCGCCCTCCTCGCCCATGAGCATGCGCTCCTCGAAGTCGAGCCACCAGCGGCGCTCCTTCGGCTCGACGTCGGCGGGCGTGGGCACGTGCGCCCGCACGTAGTTCATCCCGACCGCCTCGGCGAGTCCGCGCGCGACGTCGAGCCCCCCGGCGCGCGCCGTCCCGCGGTCGGCCTCCTGCAAAGCGACCACGTCGGCGGGCGGCATCCGCGCGCCGCCCCGCAGAACCCTTGCGGCCTTCCGTATGTTGCCGCCGA
>DASVSK010000788.1:0-2200 GCA_036388135.1 Pyrinomonadaceae bacterium
CGGCCTCAAGCATCCCGGCGCGGTCGCGCACGCGGAGCCCGGTGATGCGCTCGGCCTCGAAAAGGTTCGGCGTGACGACGCGCGCCAGCGGCAGCAGCTCCTTTTTTAACGCGTCGAGCGCCGCGTCGTCTATCAGGTCGAAGCCCGAGGTCGAGCGCACGACCGGGTCGACGACGGGCGCGGGCAGATTCGCCTCGCGGAAGAGGCGCGCGACCTCGGCGATGACCTCGCGCGTCGGGAGCATCCCGGTCTTCGCGCCCGCCACGCGGAAGTCTTCGACGACGGGCAGCACCTGCGCGCGCACGGCCTCGGCCGTCTGGTGCGCCGCGCCGAAGACGCCGGTCGTGTTCTGGTAGGTGAGCGACGTGACGGCCGCCGCGGCGAAGCACCCGAAGGCCGTGAACGTCTTCACGTCGGCGACCACCCCTGCGCCGCCCGACGGGTCGAAGCCCGCGACGGTCAGCGCCACCGGCTGCGTCTCTGTAAGCACGTTAGTCATCGCCCACCGAAACCACCCTTTGAACTTTACCCGCGCCGCGCCCGCTCAGACGGCGCGCGGGCTCCCGACGAGACGCACCACCCGCGCGAGGCTCTGCCCGTCGGCGAAGAGCCGTATCCCGGCGACGCCGGCCGCGCCCGCGCGCAGCACGTCCGCGGCGTTCTCTTCATCGACGCCGCCGAGCGCGACGACGGGGAAGGGCGAAAGCCCGCGCGCGACCTCCCCCAAAGTTTCGAGCCCGACGGGCGCGCCGTAAGCGCGCTTCGAGGGCGTGTCGAAGACGGGGCCGAAGACGGCGAAGTCCGCGCCGCCGTCGCGCGCCGCGCGCGCCTCCGGGGGCGTGTGCGCCGAGACGCCTATCAAAAAGTCCGCGCCGAAGGAGCGGCGCACGACGCCCGCTTCGAGCGAGCGCGTTGTCAGGTGAACGCCGTCACACCCGGCGGCGCGCGCGACGTCGGCGCGGTCGTTGACGAGGACACGCGTCGCGCTCCCGCGCGCGACGAGCGCCGCCGCGCGGGCCAGCTCGAAGAGGTCGCGCGCCGTCAGGCCCTTCTCGCGCAACTGGACGAGCGTGACGCGCGCCTCGACGGCGCTGCGGACGAGCGCGAGCAGGCGGCCGAACTCTGCGTCGGCCGCCGTCGTCGGGCTAGACGTCCGGCCGCCCGTGATGAGGTACGTGATCGGTCGCGGGAGCGCTCGCGGCATCGTCGTGGGCGTCGGTCGTCGTCGTCGGGAGAGTGTCGGCGGCCGGGAGGGTGTCGGCGGTCGTGCGCGGCGTCGTCGGTGTTGTCGTCGCTTCGGCCGCGCGCGCGGGAGTCTTCGAGTCCGCGCCCTCCAACTTACGGACGGTCTCGTTGAAGTGGAACATCTCCCAGAAGGCCATCGCCAGGTTGAGCAGGCCGACGCCGGTCACCGCACCGCGCACCCAGCCCGAGGCGACCGCGCGCTGGATGCCGACGAGCCCCGTCTTCTGCGCGACCATCACGAGGAAGAAGTTGTTGCCCCAGTCGCCCATCCCCCACGGCTGCCACCAGGGCAGCAGCGTCAGGAAGAGGCCCGCCTCCAAACACAGGAGGATGTAGAAGATGACTGTGAGCCTCGAAGCCATAGTCGACCGAAGCGGTGGAGGATGACGGGCGACGGGTTAACACCGGACGCCCGGCCCGCCACCCGTCACTCGTCGCCCTTCACCGCTTTTGTGCTTTGCAGGTTGCGCAGCCGCTCGGCGACGCCCCGGTAGGAGACGTCGATGGCGTAGACCTCGGAGAGGACTTCGATGGCGCGGCCGTTGTCGCCCATCCGCTCGTAGGCCGTGCCGAGGTCGTAGCGCATGGCCTGGTACTCGTCCTCTGTGTGGCCGGGCGCTTCCAGTCCCCGCTTGAACCAGAGCGCGGCGGGGCGCGGCATCCCCTTCTCCATGAAGCAGTGGCCGAGCATGTTGCAGCACTGGAGGAAGCGCGGCGTGCCGTCGCCCGGCGCGACCTGCCCAGCCGCGGTCTGAAACTCCTCGACCGCCTGGTCTAAGAGCCCCATCTCGCGGTAGGCCAGCCCCATCTGGTAGTGCGTGTCGAAGTCGCTGCCCGCGTCCTCTTCGCCGCCGTCCTCGACGGCCTCGCGGAACTCGTCGAAGATGGCCGCGAGTCCGGGGTCTATCCCGGCCCCGGACTCGCGGGGCCGGGGGTCGTTCGCGGCCTCGCGCCG
>DASVSK010000789.1:0-1656 GCA_036388135.1 Pyrinomonadaceae bacterium
GGCAACGGGCACGCCGCAAGCGCCGACGTCCGCGCGGCGGGCGCGCAGGGTAACGGCGCGGGCGCGAACGGCCGGGCGGCCGGAATCGAGAGCGCGCCCTACGTGCCGTTCAAACCCATCCAGGGTCGCGCGCACGACGAGCTGACGCCCGGGCAGCGCCAGTACGTGACCGAACTCGTCGAGCGTTACGTGCGCCGCACGCGGCGCTCGCGCGAGTTGATTCAGGCGACGCGCGCGCGGCACGCCGACTCGCGCCTCGCCATCGGCTTCCGCCAGCTCTGGAAAGACCTCGTCTACCCGATTGTCGGCGAGCGCGCGCAGGGGGCGAACATCTGGGACGCGGACGGCAACGAGTACGTCGACGTGACGATGGGTTTCGGCGTCCACCTGTTCGGCCACGCGCCGCAGTTCATCAACGAGGCGATTGCGGAACAGTTGAGCCGGGGCGCGTCGGTCGGGCCGCAGTCGCGCAGCGCGGGCGAGGCCGCGGAGCTGCTCTGCGAGCTGACGGGCGTCGAGCGCGTCGCCTTCTGCAACTCGGGCACGGAGGCCAACATGTCGGCCATCAGGCTGGCGCGCGCCGCCACCGGGCGCGACAAGATAGCGATGTTCGCCGGCTCGTACCACGGCTCGTTCGACGCGACGCTGGCGCGCGCTCTGGCGCGCGGCGGCGGCGCGGTGCCACTGTCGCCCGGCGTGCCCGCGCGCATGATCGAAGACGTGCTCGTGCTCGAATACGACACCCCGGAGGCTTTGTCTGTGCTGCGCGAGCGCGGCCACGAGCTGGCGGCCGTCATAGTCGAGCCGGTTCAGAGCCGCCGCCCCGAGTTGCAGCCCTCGGCCTTCCTCGCGGAGCTGCGCCGTCTGACCGAACAGTCGGGCACGGTGCTCATCTTCGACGAGGTGATTACGGGTCTGCGGTTGCACCCCGGCGGGGCGCAGTCGTGGTTCGGCGTGCGCGCCGACCTGGCGACCTACGGCAAGGTGCTCGGCGGCGGGCTGCCCGTGGGCGCGGTGGGCGGCCGCGCGGCGCTGCTCGACGCGATTGACGGCGGCATGTGGCAGTACGGCGACTCCTCGTACCCGTCGGCGCAGCAGGCGTACTTCGCCGGCACGTTCTTCAAGCACCCGCTCGTGATGACGGCGGCGCGCGCCGTGCTCGCGCACCTGCGCGACGGCGGCCCCTCCATCCAGGAGCGGCTCAACCGACAGACGGATCGGTTGGCCGCGCGCCTCAACGAGTTCTTCGCCGGGCGCGAGATGCCCGCGCGCGTCGTCCACTTCGGCTCGCTCTTCCGCTTCGCGTTCGGGCGCGAGGTGAAGTGGCCCGACTTCTTCTTCTACCAGCTCATCGAGCAGGGCGTATACGTCTGGGAGGGGCGCAACTGCTTCCTCTCGACGGCGCACACCGACGCAGACCTTGAGCGCGTGACGCGCGCCGTCATGGACGCCGCCGACCAGATGCGGCGCGTCGGCTTCTTCCCGCCGCCCGGCGACGGCGACGGCCGCGCGCGTCAGGTTGTCGAGTCGAGCAACGTGACGCACGCGCACGGCGCGGCCGCGGCGGCGGCGAGCACGACGACGGTGACGACCACCGAGGTGGCGCGCGCCGTCGACGACGCGCAGGCGGCCGCGCCCGACGCGGCCGACGAGCCG
>DASVSK010000790.1:0-4223 GCA_036388135.1 Pyrinomonadaceae bacterium
GGTCTTCGACACCGAGCAGTTGCGCGACTTCCTCCGTCGCATCGAGCACGTCCGCGTCCCCGTCATCGCCGGCATCTGGCCGCTCGTCTCCTACCGCAACGCCGAGTTCCTCCACAACGAGGTGCCCGGCGTCCGCGTCACGCCCTCCATCATGGAGCGCATGCGCCTGGCCTCCGAAAAGGGCAAAGACGCCGCACGCGACGAAGGGCTCAAGATAGCCCGCGAATGTCTCCTCGACGTCCGCGACTCCATCCAGGGCGTACAGGTCTCTGCCCCCTTCAACAACGTCAAGTACGCGCTGGAAGTCTTCGAGGCGCTCCCCGAGTTCTCGCGCAAAGAAGTCAACGAAGTAACTACGGCCGCCGGCACCTGAGCTGGCATGACAGTCCGCGGGGTCGAGACTCCCCTACGGCGCGCGCACGGGAATTGACGCGCATCCCTCGAAATTATTCTTGCCTTTCCCGGCCGAAGTTGTAGAATGCCGCGCACTGTAGGTCGCGCCCACTCACGGGCTCGGCCAGTCCGCTTCGTGTGAAGTGCCCTTCGGACGGAAAATAGTTCAAACGGTAAATCTGTAAGCGGCCCGCCAGCCTCTTCTTTGACATGGGAGGTCTGGCGTGTCCTCACTGACAGGGCGAGCCGCCGTCTTAAGGCGAGTCGCGGTTACCGTCTTCTTCGCCGTCTCGCTGTGCCTGCTCGTCACGGTCGTCGGCTCGCAGGGACTGACGCCGCGGCGTCTGACCCACACGGCGCGGGGGGCGCTCAGCCTCAACCCGTCGCTCAGCGGCGACGGCCGCACGCTCGCCTTCGAGTCGAACGCCGACCTCGCCGGGGACGGCGCGGGCGCGGGCTTCCGACTCTTCGCCGCCGACGCCTCCGCGGCGGCCGGCATCCCCGACTTCAAAGAGCTGGCGCTCGCACGCGCGCCCTCGCCCTCGCTCTCGCAGGACGGCTCGCGCGTCGTCTTCGCCAGCCGCGACGACCCTCTGGGCGAGAACCGCGACGGCGACTCCGAAATCTTTCTCTCCGAGGAAGGACGCCTCAGACAGCTCACTCACACGACGCCCGACGACCCCTCGCGGCGCGCGTCGCAAGGCTGCTTCCGGCCTTCGGTCTCCGACGACGGGCGGCTCGTGGCCTTCTCCTGCGACCGTGACCTCGTCGGCGACAACGCCGACCGCAGCCACGAAATCTTTCTCCTCGACACGCGTACGCAGGGCCTCTCGCAAATCACGCGCGGCGAAGTGGGGACGGCCGCGCGCGACGCGAAGTTGAGCGGCGACGGCTCGCGCGTCGCCTTCGCCCGCGACCGCGAGGCCGGGGGCGTCGTCGTGAGCGACCTGATGCTGTACGCGGTCGCGGGCGGCGAGACTCTGGAAGCGGCGGGGGGCGTCCGCGAACTCTCCCTGACCTACGGCCGCGCCCTGAGCGACGACGGGCTGCGCGTCGTCTACTCGGCGCGCGGCGCGGCGGGCGGGACGCAGGTCTTTCTAATCGACGGCCGCAACGGTTACGTCGTGCGGCAGTTGACGCGGCTCGGCACGCGCGCCTCGGACGTGCCGCTCCACCCGACCGTCAGCGGCGACGGCAGCCGCGTCGCCTTCGCCACGCGCCGCAACGTCTCGGGCGGGAACTCGGACGCGAGCGTCGAGCTTTACCTCTACGACATCCCCGCGGACGAGTTGACGCGCGTGACGGACGCGCCCGCCGCCGCCACGGCCGAGGTCGTCTCAACGCTCGACGACCGGGGGACGCTCGTCGCCTTCAACTTCCCGCGCGCGCTCTCCGAGCGCGGAGCGCCGGAACCGTCCGACAACGACTCCGAGATTTACCTCGCCTCCCTGCCGCCGCGCGCCCCCTTCGAGACGGGGCTGCAACTCTTCAACGCCGCCGCGCCCGGCCGCACGCCCGCGTCGGGCGCGCTCGCGCAGGGCTCGATGGCTGTCATCAGGGGGAAGAATCTGGCGCTCTCGGCCGCGTCGGCGTCCCGGCTCGCCGACGGCGGGTTCCCGGCCGGCCTGCAAAACGTCAGCGTCAGGGTCGGCGGTCGCGCGGCGCAACTCTTCTACGTCTCGCCCACGCAGATAAACTTTCAACTGCCCGCGGGGCTCGACGGCGGCACGGCCGACGTCTCCGTCGTCAACCACGACGGCTTCGAGACGCGCGGGCAGGTCGGCGTCGTGCGTGCGGCCCCGGGCGTCTTCACCGCGAACGGCCTCGGGTCGGGCGAGGTCCTCGCGCTCGACAACTTCACGCTGCGCCCCGGCCCCTTCGACGTGACGGACGACGCGGGCGACCCCCGCCGCCTCATCATCTTCTGCACGGGTCTGCGCGACGCCGCGCGGGTCGAGGTCTCCGTCGGCGGGCGCGCGGCGAGGGTCGAGGCCGTCGTCCCCTCGCCCGACCTGCCCGGGCTCGACCAACTGCACGTGGCGCTCCCTTCGTCTTTCAGAGGCGCGGGCGCGGCGTCGCTCGTCGTCCGCGCCGACGGCTCGGAGAGCAACCGCGCGACGCTGACTCTGACGGGCGGCGGGCCGCCGCCGCGCGCCGCACGCGTCGAGGTCGCGCCGGCCTCGGCGGTCGCCCCCGTCGGGGGCGAGATGCGCTTCGTCGCCCGCGCCTTCGACGCGCTGGGCGATGAGATAGATGGACCCGCGGCCGTCTTCGCGGTCGATAACCCGGGCGTCGCGTCGGTCGACTCTTCCGGGCTGGCGGCGGGAGTCTCGGCGGGGGAGGCTTCGATAAGAGTCGGCGTGGGCGACGTCTCGGCGTCGGCGAGCCTTCGCGTGTCGGAACGCACGCTGGTCGTCAACGAGGTGCTGGCCGACCCGCCCGACGGGATGGCCGGGGACGCGAACCACGACGGCGTGCGCGTCGGCGCGGAAGAGGAGTTCGTCGAGCTGGTCAACGGCACGGGCGGGGCGCTCGACCTCTCCGGCTGGACGCTCCGGACGCGGCCTTTGAGCGGCTCGGGCGAGACAGTCCGCCACGCCTTTCCGCAGGGCTATGCGCTCCCCGCGGGCGAGGCGCTCGCACTCTTCGGCGGCGGGAGCCCCGAAGCGGATGACCCCTTCTTCGGCGGGGCGCGCGTCGCCACGGCCTCCTCGGGCTCGCTGTCGCTGACCAACGCGGGACTAACCATCATCGTCCGCGACGCCGCGGCGAATATGGTGACGCGGTTCACGTACGGGGCGGCGGGCGACAACTTCGGCGGCGACTCCGTCAACCAGTCGCTCACGCGCGCGCCGGACGTCGTCGGCGACTTCGCACTGCACGCCGCGGCCGACAACGCGCGCAGGTTCTCGCCGGGACGAAAGGCGGACGGCTCGTTCTTCCTCGAACGCGCCGGGCGTCTCACGCGCGTAATCTTGACGCCGCCGGAGCAGACCATCTTCGTCGAAGAGACGGCGACGTTCGCGGCGCGTGCTTTCGACCAGTTTGAGAGGACGATGGCGGGCGTAAACTTCGACTTCGAGTCGGGCGACGCGGGCGTGGCCGCCGTCGAATCCACGCGCGCCGACGGGGCGACCGGCGCTGTCGACGTGAGCCTCAGAGGTTTGAGTCCGGGCGTGTCGAAGGTCAAGGCGACGGCGACGGTCGGAGCCCGCTCCGTGACGAGCGCCGACGTCGACCTGCTCGTGCGGAGACGGCCGCCGAAGGTCGTGCGCGTCGAAGTCTCTGCCCCGACGCTCGAACTGAACCGCGGCGGCTCCGCGCGTCTGTCGGCCACGGCGTTCGACGAGAACGGGCATCCGGTCGGCGACGCGCGCTTCGACTGGCATTCGTCCGACACTTCCGTCGCCACGGTCGACGGCGCGGGGGTACTCAGGGCGGTCGGCGCGGGCGCGGTTCGGATAAACGCCGCCACCGCCGACAACCGCGGCGCGGAAGTCTCCGGCCTCGCCGAAGTGAACGTGCGCGTGCCGCTCGTCATCAACGAACTGCTCGCCGACGTCCCGCCCGACAACGCGGGCACCGCCCGTGTCGAGGGCGACGCGAACCGCGACGGCGCGCGCAGCGCCGACGACGACGAGTTCGTCGAGCTTCTCAACGTCTCGGCCGAGCCCGTCGACCTTTCCGGCCTGCAAATCTCCGACCCGGGCTCCGTCCGCTTCACCTTCCCCGCCCGGACGACGCTCGACGCCGGGCGTGCCGTGCTCGTCTTCGGCGGGGGCTCGCCGCCGGCCGGCGTCGACGACTTCGGGGGCGCGCTCGTCTTCAGG
>DASVSK010000791.1:0-2343 GCA_036388135.1 Pyrinomonadaceae bacterium
GGGCGCGACGTAACTGAGGCCGGCGTAGTGAAAATCGAACCGGCTGCTGCCCGGTTGAAGCTCGGGCCGCCCGACGCCTTTGACCAGCTCGCCGTCGACGCGCACCTGCTCGATGACGACGGGCGGCGGCTCGGTGTTAAGCGCGACCCGCTCGGGGTCTATCATCACGACGCCTTTGATGGTGGAGAACCAGAGCCGCCCGTCGCGGCCGCGCCAGCCCGAGGGGTGGCCGCCGCCGCTGCACTCGCGCGTCGGCATCCCGTCGGCGGTGCCGTAAAGCGTCGGGCTCAGGGCACCCGACCCGCCGCGACCGGCGAACTCCCGCAGCTCCGACTTCGAGACGCTGAAGATGCCCTTCTTGCAGCTCATCCAGAGCCGGCCGCGCGCGTCTTCGAGGATGCGGTAGACGGTGTCGTTCGGCAGCCCGTCGCGCGAGGTGAAGGAGTAGAACTTTCCGCCGTCGAGCAGCCCCAGCCCGCCGCCGTTGGTGCCGACCCAGATGCGCCCCTCGGCGTCGCCGTGGATGGCGATGACGGCGCTCTCGGGCAGGCCGTCCTTCGCCGTGTAACCGGTGAAGCGCCCGCCCGCGAACTTGCTCAGGCCCCCGAGCGTCCCCACCCAGAGGTCGCCCGACGCGTCCTCGTAGACCGTCCCGACGAAGTCGCTGTTCAGGCCGTCGCGCGTCGTGTAGGTCGTGAACTCGCCGTCCTTCAGACGCGCAAGGCCGCCGCGTGTCCCTATCCAGAGCGCGCCCGCGCGGTCGGCGTAGATGGAGCGGACGAAGTCGTTCGGCAGGCCGTCGGCGGAGGTGTAGGTCGTGAAGCGCCCCGCGCGGAGGCGGCTCAGCCCGTCGGGCGTCCCGACCCAGAGGTCACCGGCCGCGTCCGCGTAGAGCGCGAGCACGATGTTGCTGGCGAGCCCGTCGGCGGTCGTGTAGGTCTTGACCTTGCCGCCGCGCAGGAGGTTGAGCCCCGCCCCGTAGGTGCCGACCCACACGTCGCCCGCGCCGTCCTCGTAGATGGCTTTGACGAGGTCGCTGGAGAGCCCTTCGCGCGTCGTGTAGGTGGTGAACTTCCGGCCGCGGAGCTGGTGCAGGCCGCCCGACTCCGTGCCGAGCCAGAGGCTCCCTTCCCTGTCCTCGAAGATGGAAAGGACGATGCCGTCCGAGAGCGGGTCGGCGGCGGCGAAGCCGTCGAAGCGGCCGCCGCGGAAGAGCGCAGCGCCCGCCGCCGTGCCGACCCACAGGCCGCCGTCGCGCCCCGCGCGCAGCGAGATGACGCGGTCGTTGGGCAGGCCGTCGCGCGTCGAGTACCTGACGAAGCGCCCGCCCTCGTAAAGACTGAGCCCCGCGTCGGTGCCGAGCCAGAGCCGGCCGTCCGCGCCCGGCTCGATGGCCGCGACGCCGCCGGGCAGGCCGTCGCCGACGCCGAAGTTTGTGAACTTCCCGTTTTCAAACCTGCTCAGACCCGCGGCCGTGCCGACCCAGACGACGCCCGCGGGCCCTTCCGCGACGGCCCGCACGTCGTCGTCCGCCAGCCCGTCGCGCGTCGTGAAGCTCGTCCACGCGCCGTCCTTCAGGCGGCTGAGCCCCGACGAGGTCGCGACCCAGACGGCTCCGTCCGTCGCCTCGCGGGCCGAAACGACGTCGTTGCCGGCGAGCCCCTGCTCGGTCGTGAAGGTCGTCCACACGCCCGCTTCGAGCCGCGACAACCCGGCGGCCGTCGAAGCCCAGAGCACGTTCCCCTTCTCGGTCGCGAGCAGCGCGCGGACGTCGTTGCTGCGGAGCTGCGGCGTGTTCTGCCTGTCGAAGACGACGAAGTTGAGGCCGTCGAAACGCGCGAGCCCTTCCTCGGTGGCGACCCAGATGTAGCCTTCAAAATCCTGTATCACCGAGTGGACGGTGTTCTGCGGCAGGCCGTTCTCCGTCTGCCACGCGCGGCGGCCGAGCTGCCCGAGGTCGCCTTCGGGGGCCAGCGCGCCCGCGCGCACGCCGCACAGCAGGAGCAGCGCGACGAGCAGAACGTGGGAAGGCGTACTCGACTTGGAGGGGGAAAGTGATTGGCGCATCGCACGGAAACAGTCTCGGCGCTTCGGAACCGCCGCCGCGTTTCAGACCGACGGCCGGGATTATAACCGAAGCGGCGGCGCGGGCGCGCGCCCGTTGAACTTTCGCACGCGGGTCGGTTACCGTAGGGCCCGATGAAGAAGTTATTTCACGGCCCGGTGAGGTGCTCGAAGCTGGCGTGCCTGGCGGCGGCGTCCGCGCTCCTGCTTTCGGCGGGCGCGGTGCGTGCGGCCGCCGTCCAGCGCGCGCGCTGGCGCACGGCGACCGAGCAGGAGTTG
>DASVSK010000792.1:0-3018 GCA_036388135.1 Pyrinomonadaceae bacterium
CAACTGCTCCATGACGTTGCCCGCCATGTTCGACGGGATGGCGAAGCCGATGCCGATGGAGCCGCCCGAGCGCGAAAGGATTTGCGAGTTGATGCCGATCAGCTCGCCGTTCGTGTTGACGAGCGCGCCGCCCGAGTTGCCCTGGTTAATCGGCGCGTCGGTCTGGAGGAAGTCCTCGAAGCCGCCGTCGCCCGAGCCCGTCTGCCGCCCCTTGGCGCTGATGATGCCGGTCGTCCCCGTCTGCCCGATGCCGAGCGGGTTGCCGACCGCGAGGACGACGTCGCCGACCTGCACCTCGTCGGAGTTGCCGAGCCGGAGTGCGGGCAGGTTGCCCCCGCCCACCTTGAGGACGGCGAGGTCGCTCGGCTCGTCCGAGCCGACGACCCTTGCGTCGAGCGTGCGGCCGTCGTTCAATTCGACTTTAATCTGCTCGGCCCCTTCGACGACGTGGTGGTTCGTCAGGACGTAGCCGTCCGCGCTGACGATGACGCCCGAGCCGAGCGCGCTGGCGCGCCGCCCCTGCTGCGGTTGCCGCGGCCTGCGCCCCTGCCGCCCGAAGAACTCTTCGAGGAGCGGGTTGTCGCCGAACGGAGACTCCTGCCGGGCGCTCACGCGCCTCTGCGCGCGGATGGTCACGACGGCCGGGACGACGCGCTTGACGACTTCCGCGTACGAAGTCACCGCCTGCCCCGCCGCCGCCGCGGCCGGCGTCGCCCCCGGCAAAGTCGAAGCACTCACGCGGTACTCGCCGCCCGCGCCGAGAGAGAGCACTAAGGCCGCCAGCACCAGAAAACGCCCGACCCTGGCCGCCGCCTCCCGGCGGCCGAAAATGCCTTTTACTGAACTCATATACAAACCCCCTTGAGCCAACACTTTATTGAAAGTTTTCACCTTCAGACACCCGCCCCACACCCTTGTGATGACGCCTGTTTGTCTTTACTTAGATGTGCGAGGCGGCCGCAGCGTTTAGTCCCGATACTAATGAGGGGGCGAAACGCGACGGGCGAGCCGTTACTCACGGCTTCGGCCCCGGAGGCGATTTGCCGCCGCATCGGGCGGCCGAGGCGCGCCGGGCGGCGACCAGACCGGGCCGCAGCCGAACGGTACTTCTCCGGACGGCGGGGATGACCCGGATTAATGTTAGGCTAGAGAAAATGTATGCGGAGAGGGGCCGAGCCGTGACTTCGGAGCCGACTCCTCTCCGATACACCTTGAAGGTTGAGGGGCCGTGATTCGGCGGCCGGAAAGGGTGGAGTCTGTATGAGGCGAATGTCTCTCGCGGCGCTGGCGCTCGCGCTGTCTCAAACCGCGTGCGTCGTCGGCGGGTATAGCAGCGACGGCGGCTTTTTCCTCTGGCCGGGAAGCCTGGTGGTGACGGTTCTGCTCGTCCTGCTCTTCCTGTACATGAGGCGTCGCAGGTGACGATGAGGTCGAGAGGACGTCAGGCGCGAACACGCCTCTGTCTGCGGGTTTCTCTGTCGCTGCTGCTCGCCGCCCAGGCGTCCTGCGGGGGCTGGCGGCCCTGGGGCGGCGGCTCGGCGGGGGCGCAGCGCGCGGCCCCGCACTTCCGCCCCGGCTTCAACCTCTTCACCCCCGAGCAGGACGTGGAACTCGGGCGGCAGTCGGCGGCGCAGATCGCGCGCGAAGCGCCGCTGCTGCGCGACGAGGAGGTGGGCGGCTACGTCAGCCGACTCGGCGCGAAGCTCGCCGCGCACGCGCCCGGCGAAAAGTTCCCCTACCAGTTCCGGGTCGTCGCCTCGCGCGAGGTCAACGCCTTCGCGCTGCCGGGCGGCTTCATCTTCGTCAACGCGGGGACGCTCGCCGCGGCGCGCAACGAGGGCGAGCTGGCGGGCGTCGTCGCGCACGAGATCATGCACGTCGCGCTGCGGCACGGCACCAACCAGGCGTCGAAGGCTTACGTCGCGAAGCGCGGGCTCGGCGTCCTCCGCTCGGTCGTCGGCGACGGCGAAGAACTCGGCAGCGTCATCGACCGGGTCGGCGGCGTGGGGGCCAACATGCTCTTCCTGAAGTTCGGGCGCACGGCCGAGCGGCAGTCCGACCTCGGCGGCGCGCAGATAGTCGCCGCCGCCGGCTACGACCCGCGCGACATGGCCGCCTTCTTCGAGACGCTACAGCGCGAGGGCGGCCGGCGCGTGCCCGAGTTCCTGAGCGACCACCCCGACCCCGGCAATCGCGTCGCCTCCATCAACGAGGTCATCCCCGGCCTCGCAGTGCGGCCCGACCCGACGCGCACCACGACCGAGTTCGAGCGGGCGAAGGCGCGCCTCACGGGGCAGAGTCTTCGGGCCTCCCCCGAGCCCGAGCGCAGGGGGCCGCGCGAGTCCGACGACGTCGAGCCCGCGGCGCGCCCTTCGCAACCGGCCGCAGCGCCGGCCGAGTTCCGCGCCCCCGACGGCTCGTTCGCCTTCGCCCACCCGCAGAACTGGGAGACGCTTCAGGTGAGCGAGTCGGAATATATCTTCGCGCCGGCGGGAACATACGGCCGCAGGGACGGGGCGGCCTACCTCACGCACGGGCTCTTCGTCGGGGCGGTCGCCGTCGAGGGCGGTGGCGACCTCGCGTCTGCCACCGACGCCTTCCTCCGACAGCAGCTCGGCGCGAACCCCGACTTCGAGGTGCGTGGAGCGCCGCGGCAAGTCGCACTCGCCGGGCGCGAGGCGTACGCCGCCGTCGTCCTCGGGCCTTCGCCCGTCACGGGTAAAGTCGAGGTCAATCTCGTCTACACGGCGTTCGCCTCCGGCGGGCGGCTCTTCTACCTGATAGCCGTCGCGCCCGAAGATGAGTTCGAGACTTACCGACCTGCCTTCGAGGGCGCGGTGCGGAGCCTGCGGCTGGCGGAAAGTTAGACGGCCCCGGCGGCGCGTACCGACAGCGCCGCGGGCAGGGGGACTAAGCGAGGACTGAGCATGGTGAGAAGAGTGGACGCCGTCGGCCGTGACCACCCCCTGCGCCGTTTCTTCGACGACATGGTCGTGCGGCGCTTCGCGGCGGACGTGC
>DASVSK010000793.1:0-3322 GCA_036388135.1 Pyrinomonadaceae bacterium
GCGTCGCGCGTGGCTATCCCGTCCCGCCCCCTCCGGGGCCGAAGCCTTCACGGTTGAATCCTCACGGCGCGGCGGTTAAGATGCGCGCCGTTCTTCAGACACGCCAGCAGGAGGCCCCCGCCGCATGTCCACGCAGACGCCGCACCCTTCGCCCGAACTCTTCTTCCAGGCCGCCAACGCCTACCAGCTCTCGGCCGCGCTCAAGGCGGCCGTCGAACTCGACCTCTTCACCGCCGTCGCCGAAGGCGGCCGCGACGCGCGCGCTCTGGCCGCCCGCTGCGAGGCGTCCGAGCGCGGCGTGCGCATCCTCTCGGACTACCTCGTCGTCGTCGGGTTGATGACGAAGGACGAGTCCGGGTACGGGCTGACGCAGGACTCGGCCGTCTTCCTCGACCGCCGCTCGCCGGCCTACGTGGGCGGCGCGCTGGAGTTCCTGCTCGCGCCGACGCTCACCGCGGGCTTTGAAGACCTGGCCGGCGCGGTGCGTAAGGGCGGCACCGTGATGCCCGAGGGCGGGACGGTCGCCGCGGAGAACCCGCTCTGGGTGAAGTTCGCGCGCGCGATGGCCCCGATGGCGGCGCTGCCGGCGGGGGCGATAGCGCAGGCGGTCTGCGGCGAACGTGAGGGGCGGCTGAGGGTGTTAGACGTCGCCGCCGGCCACGGCCTCTACGGCATCGCGTTCGCGCGGCAGAACCCCGCGGCCGAGGTCGTCGCGCTCGACTGGCCGGCCGTGCTCGAAGTCGCACGCGAGAACGCGCGCGCCGCGGGCGTCGCCGAGCGCCATTCGGTCATCGAGGGCGACGCCTTCGGCGCGGACTACGGCGGCGGTTACGACGTCGTCCTGCTGACGAACTTCCTGCACCACTTCGACCCGCCGACCTGCGTGTGTCTGCTGCGCAAGGTGCGCGCCGCGCTCGCCGAAGGGGGCGTGGCCGTCACGCTCGAATTCGTCCCCGACGAGGACAGGGTCTCGCCGCCCATCCCCGCCGCCTTCAGCCTGACGATGCTCGCGGGCACGCCCGCCGGCGACGCCTACACCTTCCGCGAGCTGGAACGCATGTTCGCCGACGCGGGCTTCTCCGGCAGCGAGCCGCGACAGCTCCCCGCCTCGCCGCAGCAGCTCATCATCTCAAAGAGGTGACGGGTGACGGGTGGCGCGTGACGAGTGACAGGAAAGAAGGGCGGGACACGCATCTTCTCATCACCCGTCACCCGTCGCCCGTCACCCGTCACTTCCCCTGACCCTTTCCCTCCGCGGATTGCGCGTTACTGTTCGGGCGTCGTCTCGGCGTCGAACTTATCTCGTTATCTACGGACGGAGGGAATGATGAAATACTTATCGCTCGCGCTGCTGCTGCTGCTGCTCTGCCTGTCGCCCGCGACGCGGGTCGACGCGGCGGCCGCGCAGGGGCGCGTCGTCCTCGCTGAGGGCGAGCCGCCGCTGACGTCGGCGATGGTGGACGACGTGGCCGGGTTCTTCGGTTGGCTCTTCGAGTCGCGCTTCACGGCCGCGCAGCGCCGCGAGCTGGAGCGCGTGCTCGTCGCGACGTGGCGCGGCGACGACCGCAAGGAGATCGAGGCCGTCGCGCGGTTCGGCGAGTTCAACGCCAAGCTCGCGGCCGCCGCGGAGGGGAAGCGCGCCGAGGCGCGCGGGGCGATGCTGCCCGAGGTGCTGAAGGGCGTGCGCGCCGAGTCGACCGACTTCTCGCGGCTGCTGCTGAGCGTCTACGAGGCGGGCGTCGCGGCGCGCGCGGGCGGCGACGCGCCGGAGACTTCCGAGCCGGCGGGGGCTTCCGCGGCGGGCGGCGGGGGGCTCGTCGGCTCGTGGCGCTCGTCGGAGCTGGGGATGATCGGTTACCAGAACAGCGTCACCGGCGCGACGCGCCCGGGGCGGGGGACGACGATGCAGTACCGCTTCCTGCCGGGCGGCCGCTACGAGTACAACGGCTATCTTGAGACGACGATGTACAACTGCACGACGACGCTCTTCAACCCCGCCGCGGGCACCTACCGCGTCGAGGGCGACCGCCTGACGCTCGCGCCGCGGACGAGCAAGTGGCAGCAGCGCAACAACTGCGCGGCGAGCATGAACAAGGAGCTGCCGGGCAAGCTCGACCCGGAGACCTACACCTTCCGCTTCACGAACGAGGCCGGCGTACGCCGCCTGTGCCTGACCTCCCCGAAGGGCGGCGAGGTCTGCTACCGCGCCGAGTAGGGCGAGTTTGCCGGAGCTTATTCGAGTGGCCGGGAAGAGTTCAACGCGGTGACGCGGGGACGCGGCTTTAATGCTTTTAGCCGTGTCTCCGCGTCCCGCGTCACCGCGTCTCTGCGGCCGGTCCCTTCCGACGTGAGGCCGACCGAAGCGTGGATACGGAGGCGAAGAACGTGAGCCGACACGGACTATTACTCGCGGCGGTCTGCTGCTGCCTGCTCGCGGCCGCGCCCGCGCGGGCGCAGGCGCAGGCGTCGAAGACGGTGCGGACGCTCGCCCTCGGCGAGACGCCCGTGAGGGTGAACGTCTACGAGAGCGCGGGCGCGGCCGTCACCCTCTTCTCACCGCACCACAACGAGCGCGGCGCGCGCGAGGTCGCGAAGGAGGCCGTCGCCGCGCGCGGCGGGCGCTTCGTCGAGGTCGAGTCGCTGGACGACGCGGGCGCGCCCGCGCGGCGTCTGCGTTTCAGGGCCGGCGGCAAGCCTTACGCCGTAGACCCCAACCGGGTCTTCACCGCGCAGGGTCGCCGCTGTCTTAACCTCCCCGCGGACGCGGAGGCGGCGGTCGAAGCCTTCGCCGAAGAGCTGGCGGGGCTGCTGTTCGCCCCCGGCGGACGACGCCTGCGCGCGGGCGAGAGCCTCCTCGTCGCCGTCCACAACAACGGGGACGTCGAGGAGCGTCCCGCCGCCGAGCGTGACACGGACTTGACCGCGGTCGGCTTCGTCCGCCCCCTGAAGTCGCGCGACAGCTTCCGCGGCGAGTTCGGTGAGTCGGCCGCGGGCGTCTACCTCTCGAACGCGGAGGCGGACGAGGACAACTTCGTCGTCGTCACGGAGGCGCGGCTGCTCGGCCCGTTCGCCGCGCGCGGCTTCAACGTCATCGTGCAGAAGCCCGCGGCGCAGCTCCGCGACGGGAAGTGCTCGCTCGACGACGGCTCGCTCTCCGTCTACGCCGCGTTCAACGACATCCCCTACGCCAACCTCGAAGCCGACGCCGCGGGCGGGGCCGCCCGCCAGAGGCAGATGCTACAGGCCGTCTACGACTTCGTCTCGCGGCCGCGTTAAAGCCCCGCCTGCGAAGGCGCGCGAAGCGGCACGAAGAAACTTAAAC
>DASVSK010000794.1:0-1596 GCA_036388135.1 Pyrinomonadaceae bacterium
TCGACGCAGTGCGCCAACTGCGCCCGCGCCCCTTCGAGACCTTCGACGACCGTCGTGTTCAAATCGCTCCCGCCGCGCGCGCGCCGCCAAGCGAACTCGTAGAGCCGGAGCCGCCCCTCGTCGTCGGCCGCGCCGGTGACGACGACGACGAGGTGCGTGGCCTCCGTCTCCTCGACTATCTCGGCGGCGCGGCGGCTGAAGGCCGGCGTCAGGTCGCCGTCGCGCGTGACGACGAGGAAGGTGTTGCCGCACACCTCGGCCGCGAGATAAGACTCGCCGTGCGGCGTGGGCGGGCCGGTGGAGATGTCGCTCTCGGGGACGCCGAGCGAGCGGACGATGCGGTAGACGCGGTTCGCCAGCCAGCCGCCGTCTTCGAGCAGCGCGACGGCCAGCCGCGTCGGGCTGAAGGTCTCCTCGACCACCTCGTCGGCCACGGGCGCGGCGCACAGGCTGCAACGCGCCCGGCTGATGGTGACGGCCGCGAGCGAGTCGGGCGAGGGGAGGTCGAAGAGCGCGTGCCCCGACTTGCGGCAGCTCACCCTCAGCTCGCGCTCCAGCAGCCCCGCCTCCAGAAGCGTCTCCACCGAGACGTCGCCGAGCGCGCCCGCCTCCGCCAGCAGACGCCGCGGCGTGTAGCCCTCGCGGCGCAACCCCTCGACGCGGCGCAGGAACTCGCGCACCGCGCGCCACTCCAGAAGCTCCGAGGCGCGCGCCAGCTCGCGCCCCCCGCGCAACGCCGCGCCCGCGCGGACGAACTCGGCGGGCTGGATAGCCATGAACCGCGCGAGCCCGCGCGAACGCCCGCCGCCGCGCGGCCGCCACGGGGGCTGTGCGGGCTGCCTCTCGGCCATCGCCGCCGCTGGAGTCCCCTTCCCCGATGCGCCCAGAGCCTCCTGCACCTCCCGGCAGAAGCGTTCGAGGCGGGCCAGCGGCTCCCTCGTGTCGAGGTCGTAAATGACGCTCGCGGCCGCCGACCCGCCCACGCCCTCGCGGCCGAAGACGAGCGCGAACACGCAGTCGCCGTCGCAGAAGAGGTCGCCCGGCGCGTAGGCGTCCCCGCCTTCGGCCCCGCCGCGCGCCGCGCACTCGCGCTCCAGCTCCGACGCCGCGGCCTCCGTCTCCTCCCCGCCGAAGGCGCGCCCGACGAGCGAGCGGAAGAAGAGACGGCGCGCGGAGCGGCCGAGCGGCCTGAGCCCCCTCTCATCCAGCGCGTCGAGCAGGCGCAGGCGTTCGACGCCCGTCAGCGAGAGCGCCTGACTGTTACTCTGAATGAACAGCATCTCTTCCCCCCGACCCGCGCGGCGGAATAACCGTTTCGACTCCGGCCTCCGGCCGCGCTACGGTTTCACCCTGATGCGAAGCCTCTCGCCCCCCGTGAAGGCTTCCGGGTAACGGCGTTCGCGCGCCATCCTGAGCGCGACCGCCTCGTAAGCCTTCGCGCCGGGGCGCGGGTTCCACACGCGCGCGTCCGTGACGCGCCCGCCCTTCACTTCGACGAGGACTTCGACGACGTACTCGCGGCGCGGCGTCCCCGCGCCGTCTAACCTGCGCGAGCCGACCACCGCCGCCGATGCGGGCACCGGCGGCGCGGCCTCC
>DASVSK010000795.1:0-3622 GCA_036388135.1 Pyrinomonadaceae bacterium
TTGTCCACCTCCCACACGGCCCTGCGCACCGCGCCCGCGACGCTCAGCGGGTCGCCGTCCGTGCCGACGACGAGGTGGCGCGGCGCGAAGAAGCCGGCCTGCGCGTAGGTGAAATACATCTGCGGCTTCGGGTCGGCCGCCAGCTCGAACTGCCGCACGTCGCCGACGACGCCGACCACCTCGCACCAGTCGCTCGGGTCGTTGGGGTCGCCGGGGTTGACGCGCTTGCCGACGGCGCTCTCGCCCGGCCAGTAGCGGCGCGCCAGCGCCTCGCTGACGAGCACCACCGAGGGCGAGTCGACCCTGTCCTTCCCCTCGTCGAACTCCCTGCCCTGCGACAAATGGATGCCCATCGTGCGGAAGTAGTGCGGGCTGACGACCCGCGTCACGACCACCGGGCGCTTGCCCTGCCCCGGCGGCGGGTCGGGGTGCCCCTCGAAGCTGACGCCGACGGAGTCGCCCTGGTTGACCAGCGGAATCCAGTTGGTGACCGCCGCCGAGCGGACGCCGGGCAGCGCCTCGACGCGGGCGATGACGTCCTTGTAGAAGGCCGAGCGCCGCTCCTGCGTCGTGTACTTCTCCTGCGGGAGCACGACGCCCATCGTCAGCAGGTTGTCCACCTTGAAGCCTGGGTCGACGCTGCGCAGGCGCAGGAAGCTGTTGATGAGAAGCCCCGCGCCGATGAGGAGGACGAGCGAGACGGCGACCTCCGTCACCACCAGCGCCCCCCGAATGCGGTTGCCGCGGCTCCCGGAGGAAGAGTCCCTGCCGCCCTCCTTCAGCGTCTCGTTGAGGTTGAAGCTCGACGCCTGAGTTGCCGGCGCGAGCCCGAAGACCAGACCCGTCAGCAGCGAGACGAGGAGCGTGAAGCCCAGCACCTTTGCGTCCACGCCGATGTCGCCGACCTGCGAAATGCTCTCGGGGATGAAAGCCTTGAGCAGGCTCACGCCCCACACCGCCAGCAGCAGCCCGAGCAAGCCGCCGACCGCCGCCAGCAACACGCTCTCGGTCAGGAACTGGCGAATCAGGCGCAGGCGACTCGCGCCGAGCGCGACGCGCAGCGCGATCTCCTTCTGCCGCGAGGCGGCGCGCGCCAGCAGGAGGTTGGCGACGTTAGCGCACGCGATGAGCAGGACGAGCCCGACCGCGCCCAGCAGCAGCAGCAGCGCCGGGCGTATTTTTCCAACCACCTGCTCGTGCAGCGGGACGACCGTCGCGCCGATGTCCGTGTTCTGTTCGGGGTACTGCTGTTGGAGGCGCGAGGCGATGGTGCTCATCTCGGCCTGCGCGCGCTCGACCGTGACGCCGGGCTTGAGGCGCGCGACGACCTTCAGGTAATGCCTCCCGCGGCTGGCGGCCTCCTGCGGCGTGAAGGCGATGGGCACCCACAGCTCGTCCTGCCGGCTGGGGAACTCGAAGTGCGCCGGCATCACGCCGACGACCTGGTAGCCCTCGCCGTTGAGGGTGAGCGTCTTGCCCGCGATGTCGCGGTCGGAGCCGAAGCGCCGCTGCCAGAGGCCGTGACTGAGGACGACGACCTTGTTCGCGCCGGGGCGGTCTTCCTCGGGCGCGAACGCGCGCCCCAACTGCGGCGCGACGCCGAGCAGCGGGAAGAGGCTGGCCGAGACGCGACGCCCCGTCAGCCTCTCGGGGTCGCCGTCGCCCGTCAGGTTGAAGTTCTGGTCGGCGATGGCCGCCATGCCCTCGAAGACCTGATTCTGGTCGCGCCAGTCGATGTAGTTGGCCGCGGCCGGCGTGTTGGTCGGGTAGCCCTGTTTGGTGTTGTCCTCCCAGACCATCACGAGGCGGTCGGGGTCTTTGTAAGGCAGAGGGCGCAGCAGCACCGTGTCGACCACGCTGAAGATGGCGCTGTTAGCGCCTATCCCCAGGGCCAGCGCGATGACGGCGACCGCGGTGAAGCCGGGGTTTTTCAAAAGCACGCGCAGGCCGTAGCGTAAATCCTGACCGAAGTCTCCCAACATTCCCATCCTCCTCGGCGCGCCGGGCGTCACCGGCTCGCGCCCCATCGGGCGCTCGACGCGCCCTAAGCCCTGCGCCAGCAGGTCGCCCCCGGTCAGTTCGAGCAGCGCCGCGCGGCGGGCCTCCTCTTCGCCCGCGCCGCCGCCGAGCGCCTGCTCGTAACGGTCTTCGAGGTGCTGCGCCAGCTCCTCGACTATCTCGGCCTCGCGCGTCGGCCGCAGCTTCAGGCCCGACAGCCGGCCCCTGATTTCACTCTTCCAGTCAGGCATGTTCGATCCCGGTGATGCGGCTGATGGCCTCGACGAACTCGCGCCACGCGTCGCGCTGCGCCGCCAGCACCTTCCGCCCCTCGGCCGTCAGGCGGTAGTAGCGGCGTCGGCGCTGGCCCGCCTGCTCCACCCAGCGCCCCTGAATCCAGCCGCGCCGCTCCAGGCGGTAGAGCAGCGGGTAGAGCGAGGCGACGTTGAAGCGCAGCAGCCCGCCCGAGCGCTGTTCGATGAGGTTGCCGATGTCGTAGCCGTGCCGGGGCTGGTCTTCGACCAGCGAGAGGATCAGCAGCTCGGCGCTCCCCTTCTTCAGCTCGCGCGCGAGAATGTGTGAGCCGATATATGACATAGCCATATATTACTGAGCACCACATGGCCCGTCAACGAAACATTTACATGGACTATCTTCACGCTTGAGGACGCGCGCGGGACGAGCCTGTGGAGAGAAAATCAACCGCCGCGTGGGCGGGGGCGCGTCTAAAACAGGTTGTGTTTTAGACGCGCCCCCGCCGACGCGGCGGTCAGAAGTTTTCCGAGGCTACCCGCGGCCGTTGAGAATCTTGCGGAGCTTGGTGCGCGCCTTGTGGAGCTGCGACTTTGAGGTGCCGACGGCGCAGCCGAGCAGGCGCGCGACCTCTTCGTGGTCGTAGCCCTCGACGTCGTGGAGGATGAAGGCCGCGCGGTAGCCGGGCGGGAGTTGGGCGATGGCGCTTTCGAGCGTGACGCGGTCGACGAGCCCCGCCGCGCCGTGCGCGTTGGGGCGCGAGGGCTCGCGCGGCCGCCCCTCTTCGTCTTCGAGCGCCTCCTCGCGCCTCGCCTTGTGCTTGCGGAAGCGCATCAAGACCTGGTTGACGGTCAGACGGTGCAGCCACGTCGTGAAGCTCGACTCGCCGCGGAAGCCGCCGACCTTGCGGAAGAGTAGGACGAAGACCTCCTGCGTGATGTCCTCGGCCTCGGCCACGTCCTGCGTCATGCGCAGGCACAGCCCGTAGACGAGACGCCTGTGGAGGCGGAACAACTCCTCGAACGCCTCCATGTCGCCCCGCCCGGCGCGCTGCGCCAGCTCGTAATCCGGCGCGCGCCCCGCCGCCGCCTCGGGCGAGGCGACGCCCCCCGCTGCGAGCCGACCATTCAATAACGCTTCAGCCTGCATTTTGTCTCCGACGCTTTAAAGTCTCTGCCACGCCGCCACGAACCGCGTTCAGGGCGTGTCGCCGGGGTCGCCCTCTTCGATGACGCGCACGCGGCCGCGGAACACCTTGTAGTCCGCGTAGCGCACCTTCATGCGGACGTGGACGACCTGGCCGCCGGGGAAATTCAGCTTGTCGTCGGCGTAGGTATAGGTCGGGAACCAGTACTTGCCGTCTATCTGCTCG
>DASVSK010000796.1:0-1622 GCA_036388135.1 Pyrinomonadaceae bacterium
ACCGCGAGACGACTGGAACACGCGCGGCGAATGCTCGCCGACGAGAATCTGTCGGTCACGGACGTCTGTTTCTCAGTCGGCTTTGAAAGCTTAAGCTCATTCAGCCGAACCTTCCGCCGCCACACCGGATGCCCGCCGAGCGAGTACCGCCGAAAAAGATGATTTCGGACAAGCGCGTTTCTCCCGCACACGGCAAGATGACCCCGCGCGCCTTAACGGCGTCCGCCCCGCCTCGCGGGGTGCTTCCAGACCGTGAAGGAGATAGATCATGCGCTCGAATCTAGCCAGCGTACTTTGCGCGCTGCTGCTGCCCGCGGCTTTGGCCGGCGCGGCCGCAGCGCAGGGAGATGTGGATAAAAGGATGGCGGCCGGTAGCAAGACGGCCGAAAGGAGGGTCATGGACTCGGCCACGAACAGGTTCGGTCTTTCGCAAGTGGGGCAGATTGCCATCTCGGTCGGCGACCTTGAGCGCGCGACGGGCTTCTACCGCGACAAGTTGGGTATGAAGTACCTGTTTACGGCGAACGGGATGGCCTTCTTCGACAACGGCGGCATCAGGCTGATGCTCTCGCGCCTGGAAGGGACGCCCGGCGCTCGGGCGAACTCCGTCGTCTACTACAGGGTCGGCGACATCCGGGAAGGTTATAAAACTCTGTCCGAGCGCGGGGTGCAGTTCGAGGAGCCCCCCGAGCTGGCCGCGAAGACCGAGAAGTTCGACCTGTGGCTGGCCTGTTTCAAGGACTCCGAAAACAACACCCTATGTCTGATGAGCGAAGTGCCAAACGGGAAATGATTGACACTTCGGGGACGTGGGTGCTGACATAGTTTGACGGATGGAGGGCGCTGACGGGGGAGACGCGTGTCTGAAGCGGCAGAGCGACAGGAGGCCGGCGGGGAATTCGTGCCGAAACATCATTCGGCCGGTACGGCCGACCGTTTGCCGGGCCCCGTGGCGGTCGGCGTGTTCCTTGCGGTCTTCAAGCTGCTGCTGCACTTCGCCTTCAACTCGAATTATGGTTACTTCCGCGACGAGCTTTATTTCCTGGCCTGTGCGGAGCACCTCGCCTGGGGTTATCCCGACCACGCCCCGTTGGTCGCCCTGGTGGCGAAGGTGGGCAGGGACGCCCTCGGCGGGTCGCTCTTCGCCATCAGGTTCATCCCCGCCCTCGCCGGGGCGGCGAAGGTTCTTCTGACGGCGCTACTCGTCAGGGAGTTCGGGGGCGGCCGCTTCGCCGCGTTCCTCGCCTGCCTGTGTGTGCTGTGCGCCCCCATCTACCTCGGCATCGACAACCTGCTCTCGATGAACGCGCTGGAGCCGGTCTTCTGGATGCTCTGCGTCTATTCGGCGATGCGGGCGGTCGGGCGCGGGGAGTCTCGCTCTTGGCTGTGGTTCGGCCTGTTCGCGGGGCTGGGCCTGATGAACAAGCACTCGACGCTCTTCTTCGGGGCGGCGGTCGTGGCCGGACTTCTCCTCACCCCGGCCCGGCGCGCGCTCCTCTCGAAGTGGTTCTGGGCGGGCGGCGCGGTCGCGTTCCTCATCTTCCTGCCCAACCTCGTCTGGCAGGCGCAGAACGACTTCGCCACCCTCGAACTGCTGCGGAACGTGCAGAAGACGGGGAAGA
>DASVSK010000797.1:0-3151 GCA_036388135.1 Pyrinomonadaceae bacterium
TACTCGACGATATCGGAGACGGTGCCGGCCCCGACCGTGCGCCCGCCCTCGCGGATGGCGAACCTCAGCCCCTTCTCCAGGGCGATGGGCGTGATCAGCTCGATCTCCATCGCCACGTTGTCGCCCGGCATCACCATCTCCACCCCCTCCGGCAGGTGCGCCACCCCCGTCACGTCCGTCGTCCGGAAGTAGAACTGCGGCCGGTACCCCGTGAAGAACGGCGTGTGCCGCCCCCCCTCCTCCTTAGTCAGCACGTAGGCCTCCGCGCGGAACTTCGTGTGCGGCGTGATGCTCCCGGGCTTCGCGATCACCTGCCCGCGCTCGACGTCCTTGCGCTCCACGCCCCGCAGCAGCAGCCCGACGTTATCGCCCGCCACCCCCTCGTCCAACAGCTTCTTGAACATCTCGACGCCCGTCACCACGGTCGTCCGCGTGTCCCGGATGCCGATGATCTCCACCTGCTCGTTGACCTTCACCCGGCCGCGCTCGATCCGCCCCGTCGCCACCGTCCCCCGCCCCTGGATGGTGAAGATGTCCTCGACCGGCATCAAAAACGGCTTCTCCGTGTCGCGCGCCGGCGTCGGGATGAAGGAGTCGACCGCCGCCATCAGCTCGTCGACCGTCTTCTCCCAGTCGGCCTCGCCGTTCAAGGCGCCCAGCGCCGAGCCCCGCACCACGGGGATGTCGTCGCCCGGGAACTCGTAGGCCGAGAGCAGCTCCCTCACCTCCAGCTCCACCAGGTCGAGGAGTTCGGCGTCGTCCACCGCGTCGACCTTGTTCATAAACACCACCATCGCCGGCACCCCCACCTGGCGCGCCAGCAGGATGTGCTCGCGCGTCTGCGGCATCGGGCCGTCGGTGGCCGCCACGACCAGGATCGCCCCGTCCATCTGCGCCGCCCCCGTGATCATGTTCTTGACGTAGTCGGCGTGACCCGGACAGTCGACGTGCGCGTAGTGCCGGTTCGGCGTCTCGTACTCGACGTGGGCGGTCGCGATGGTGATGCCGCGCGCCTTCTCCTCCGGCGCGTTGTCGATGGAGTCGAACGCCCTGACCGTGATCTTCGGGTTGTGCCTCGCCAAGACCTTCGTGATCGCCGCCGTCAAAGTCGTCTTCCCGTGGTCGACGTGCCCGATGGTGCCGATGTTCACGTGCGGCTTCGACCGGTCAAACTTCTCCTTCGCCATGTCCTCTTGCCTCTTCCTGTTAGATTCTTCGGTTTAGCTTAAGCCCGAGACGGGATTTGAACCCGTGACCTCCTCCTTACCAAGGAGGCGCTCTACCCCTGAGCTACTCGGGCGCAAACGTGCGCGCGCCCGCATGGTTGTAGTTGGAGCGGGAGACGAGGCTCGAACTCGCGACCCTCAGCTTGGAAGGCTGATGCTCTACCAACTGAGCTACTCCCGCCCGAACGAAAGGCGAAGGGCGAAGGGCGAAAGTCAATGATTTCGCCCTCCGCCTTTCCCTTTCTCCTTGAGACTGGTGCAGGGGGTAGGATTCGAACCTACGTACGGCTTTCGCCGGCCGGGTTTACAGCCCGGTGCCATTAACCACTCGACCACCCCTGCCGATGTCAAACTACAACAGAGCCGGTGGAGGGATTTGAACCCCCGGCCCGCAGTTTACAAAACTGCCGCTCTACCCCTGAGCTACACCGGCCTACTCACGGTAGAAATCCGCGCCTTCCGGCAAAACGTGAATACTAGCAACGCCTTCGGGAAAAGGCAAGCCGCAACGGCCGCACGTCGGCTCCGGCGCGATGGCGCGGCCGTGAACAAACCTGTTGACGCTCGCTCGCGCCAGACAGTAGGATGGAAGTGCCCGCCCGTAGGCGGCACCCGCGACGGGTCGGCCGCCTCCCGCGCCTCTTCCGTCAGCCCCACTGTCCCACAGAAAACTCCAGGCAAGTAAAGTCCCGAGGATTTCGGACACCTTTGATGCGACAACCACACAAGGAGATTCCCGTGCGTAGCTGCGACACGTCCCCCGCCCGCAAAGTGCTTCTGATGTTGCTCCTATTTTGCGCCTTCGCCCCCGCCCCGGCAAGCGGCCAGACGGGCGGCGCGCCCGCCGGCCAGAGGCGCGAGCAGCAGACGACCGTCATCTTCCCAGAGGCGCGGCAGCCGATGCCGGCCGCGCGCCCGAGCGAGGCCGCGTGCGGCGGCTTCATCGAGCAGACGCCGCAGGCCGCGGCCGGCCAGATCGTCGGCGGCGAACAGGAGAGCGAGCGCCGCGTCTTCGGCGAGGGCGACCTGCTCTACGTTGACGCCGGGGCGCAGGGCGGTGTGCGCGTCGGGCAGGAATTTTCGGTCGTGCGGCCGCGCGGGCGGTTCGACTCGAAGTTTACGCGCAAGAGCGGGACGCTCGGCGTCTACACGCAGGAGGTCGGGCGGCTGCGCGTGGTGCGCGTGCGCGACCGCGTCTCGGTGGCGCGCGTGACGGTCGCCTGTAACCACGTCCTGCTCGGCGACCAGCTCCGCCCCTCGGCGAGCCGCCCCGTCCCGCAGGCGCGCGCCGAGGTTAGCCTCGACCGCTTCGCGGAGCCGACGGGCAAGCAGACCGGGCGCATCGTGCTCGCGCGCGACGGCCGCGAGATGGTCTCGCGCGACCAGATCGTCTTCATCGACCTCGGCGGCGAGGACGGCGTGAAGGCGGGCGACTACCTGACCGTCTTCCGCCCCGAAGGGCACGGCACGGTCGTCGAATACGGGGAGGAGATCGCGGCCAACGCGCGCCGCGGCTTCGAGAGCGACGAGTTTCGCGGCGGCAAGCACTCCAACCAGGCGCAGCGCGTGAAGGACGTGGACGGCTCGCAGTACCGCCCGACCGTCAAGACGCCCGAGATAAAGCGCAGCCGCCCGGCCGTCCCGCGCAAGGTCGTGGGCGAGATCGTCGTCCTGCACGTCGAGGGGCGCACGGCGACGGCGGTCGTCACACGCGTCGCGCAGGAGATACACACCGGCGACGCGGTCGAAGTCCAGTAGCGCGCCGCGGGTTAAAAATTAACCGCAGAAAGACGGAGTCACGGCTTTTGTATTAGCCGTGACTCCGTCTTTCTGCGGTTAATTTCTTTAACGGTTAGGGGTCGGCGTGCGTGCGGCGGCCGGCGGCGTGAGCGGGGCGGCGGAGCGCTCGGCGGCGGAGCGTTCGA
>DASVSK010000798.1:0-6103 GCA_036388135.1 Pyrinomonadaceae bacterium
CTTCTCGTCGGCGCGCATCTCCTCGCCGAGCAGCCAGTCCTCCGTCTCGGTCGCGCCCCGCCGCCGCGTGCCCGCGATGGGCCGGTAGTCGAGCCGCTGGCCGCGGCAGCGCACGAGCATCTCGGGCGACGCGCCGACGACCGCCTCGCCGCCGAGCCGAAGGAAGTACATGTACGGCGACGGGTTGGTCGCGCGCAGCGCGCGGTAAATCTGGACGGGGTCGACGTCGCACGCCTTCGAGAAGCGCTGCGAGAGCACGGCCTGATAACAGTCGCCCGCGGCGATGTGCTCCTTGATGCGCGCCACGCCCGCCTCGAACCCCTCGCGCGACCAGTTCGACTCGAAGCTCCCCCGCCCGTCTCCTTCAGCGCCGCCCCCGCCCGGCGGCAGCGCCGCTCCGCCGGACAGCAGCGCCTCGACCCGCGCGGTCTCGTCGACGGCCGCGTCGTAGAGCGCGCGCAGACGCTCGCGGCTCCCGGCGGCCTCCTCCGTCAACACGACCGAGGTGATCTCTATCTGCTGGCGCACGCGGTCGAAGGCGAGCACCGTGCGGAAGAACATGAAGACCGCGTCGTCGCGCGCGCCGGCCGGCCGCAGGTCGCGCCCGAGCACGGGCTCGAACCAGCGCGCCGCGTCGTAGGCGAGGTAGCCGACCGCGCCGCCCGCCATCGGCGCGAGCCCCGGTCGTCGCGCGAGCCGCCGCACGCGGAAGTAGTCGCGCAGGAAGTCGGTCGCGCGCACGCCGCGCAGCTCCTCGGTCTCGCCGCCCTCGCGCTCGACGAGCGTGTTGTCGCCGCGCCCGCGCACGATCAACTCCGGCGCGGCCCCGATGAAGGAGTGGCGCGCGATGCGCTCGCCGCCCTCGACCGATTCGAGCAGGAAGGCGTGGCGCGCGCCCTCGGCCACGCGCAGGAACGCGCCCACCGGCGTCTGCAAGTCGGCGAGCACGCTCCGCACCACGGGCACGACGTTGCCGCGCCCGGCCTCCCGCTCGAACTCCTCGAATGTCGCCGGCTGAAGACTCAGCATGAGAAAAGCAGTGATGGGTGACGAGTCACGGGCGACGAGTTAGACACGCTCTTACCTGTCACCCGTCGCCCGTCACCCGTCACCGCCGTCGTTTCAGGAGCCGACCATCCTGTTGGCGCTCAGCCAGTGGCCGCCGTCGATGACGATGACCGCGCCGTTGATGAAGGCGGCGGCGTCCGAGCAGAGGAAGACGGCGCACTGTTCGATGTCTCGGATGCGGCCGAAGCGGCCGAGGGGGATGTTGCGGCGCAGGCGCTCCTTGACCGGCTCGGGGACGAGGCGGGTCATCCCCTCCGTGTCCTCGATGGGGCCGGGGGCGATGGCGTTCGAGCGTATGCCGTGCGGCCCCCACTCGACCGCGAGGTTGCGCGTCAGCGCGTCGACGCCCGCCTTCGCCGCCGAGACGTGGAGCTGCATCGGCGTCCCCAGGTAGTGGAGCGTCGCGCTGATGTTGAGTATCCGGCCGCGACTTTTTTTAAGCTCCTCGAAGGCCGCGCGGCAGACGTTGAAGGTGCCCTTGAGGTCGATGTCGACGACCGTGCCGAAGCCGTTGGGCGAAAGCTCCTCGGCCTTGCACAGGAAGTTCCCGGCCGCGCCGTTGACCGCGATGTCGATGCGGCCGAAGCGCCCGACCGTCGCCGCGACGGCTCGCTCCACCGCCGCGAAGTCGCGCACGTCCGCCGCCACGGCGAAAGCCTCGCCGCCCGCCTCGTTGATCTTCGCCGCCGCGGGTTCGAGGTGCTCCATCCTCCGGCTGACGAGCGCGACGCGCGCGCCGGCTTCGGCCAGGGCGCGCGCCACGCCGCCCGTGATGCCCGTGCCCCCGCCCGTGACGAAGGCGACGCGCCCTTCGAGAATCCCGCCCGCGAAGATGCCCTTCCCGGCTTCACTCATGCCGCCTTCAAAGCCTCCTTCAAGGTGAATCGCCCCTCGTACAAAGCCTTGCCGACGATGACGCTGTCGACGCCGCACTTCGTAATCGTCCTCAACCGTCTCAGGTCTTCGAGCGACGAGACGCCGCCCGACGCCGTCACCCTCAGCCCCGACTCGCGCGCGATGGCGCAGGTCTGTTCGAGGTTCGGGCCCGCGAGCATCCCGTCGCGCGAGACGTCAGTGTAGACGATGCGGTCGACGCCCGCGTCGGCCACGCGGCGTGCGAGCGCGGAGGCCGTCAGGCGTCCCGCCTTCTCCCAGCCGTGCGTGAGCACTTGCCCCGCGCGCGCGTCGATGCCGACGCAGACGCGGAGGCCGAAGAGCTGGACGAACTTCTCAAGCGTCTCCGGGGACTCGGCGGCGAGCGTGCCGATGACGACCTGCGCCGCGCCGAACTCGATCATCTGCTGCACGTCCGTCACGCTGCGCAGGCCGCCGCCGAACTGGACGGGGATGCCCACCGAGCGGATGATGCGCCGCACGACCTTCCGGTTCCGCGAGTTCGTGTCGGCGAACGCCCCGTCCAAATCCACGACGTGGAGCATGCGCGCGCCCGCCTCCTCGAACCCCTTCGCGATCTCGGCGGCCTCGCCGTCGTAGACCTTCACCTCCTCGCGCCGCCCCTGCGTCAGCCGCACGCACTTCCCGTCCCTCAAATCTATCGCCGGAATGATGAGCATTTTTGGCAAGTGATAAGTGATGAGTGATGAGTGATGAGAAGGAAGACAAGGGCCATTCCTACTTCTCATCACTCATCACTTATCACTCTTTTTAGGTGTCGGCGTCGGCCGCCCGCCCTCGTCGGCGACGCCGGGCGTGATGGGGAGCGGGACGGGGGCGCCGTTCTCGTCCACCTGCTCCGCGCCGCCGAGCTGCGCGTTGATGGCGGCCGCGTTGCCCTGCGCCTCGGCGTTGTCCTCGTCGTTGCGCAGGGCGCTCTGGTAGTCGGCCAGCGCCTCGGCCAGCTTGCCCGCGCCGCGCAGCGCGTCGCCGCGCCGCACGTAGGCGCGCGCCAGCTCGACGCGCGTCTCCTGATCCGCCGGGTTGCGCTCGGCCTGCCGCTCCAGGCGCTCGATGTCTGCGTCGAGCGCCGCGGCGTCTTTGGCCGAAGCCCCGGCGCCCTGCGGCGTCGCGCCCGCCTGCGCCGCGGCGCGGTCGACGCCCGGCTGCGCCTCGCGGCGGCAGGCGGCCGAGAGCGAAGCGAGCGCGAGCAGCAGCGCGAGCGCCGGGGCGGCGGCGCGTCTTGTCTTCGAGCGCGTGTCCATTGTGACCTCAGCCCCCCTGCACGAACGGGCGCGACTGCACGATGTAGATTTGCCCGCGCATGTAGACCCACTCGATGTCCTGCTCGCGGCCGCCGAACAGGGTCTTGATGCGCGAGGCGGCGCGCGCCAGCTTCCGCACCACCTCGTCGGTGAGCACCGCGCGCTCGCCCGAGATGGGCACCTCCTTGACGCCGCCCGCCTCGTCGAAGGTGAGCAGGCTGTCCTCCTCCGAGCGCGTCAGGACCTTCACCGAGTTGGCGCGCGGCAGGAAGAGCAACTGCTCGGGGATGCGCTTGCCCTCGACGACCTTGATGCCCAGGCCCCGCTTGGCGCTGATGTAGATCGCGCCGCGGTTGTCGGCGTCAAACGGGTCGGTCGTGATCATCACGCCCGCGCTGTCGGCGTTGACGCCCTCCTGCACGAGCACGGCCATGTAGGCTTTCGAGTGGTCGATGTTGGCGCGCTCGCGCGCCTCGTAAGCCTCGAAGTTCCAGAGCGAGGCCCAGACCGTCTTGACCGCCTCGACCAGCTTCTCGTCCTCCCTGACGTTGGGCACCGTGTCGTAGAGCCCCGCGCCGTTGAAGTTCGGCAGGTCTTCGACGTTCGACGAGCTGCGCACGAAGAGCCCCTTGCCGGCGTACTCGGCGCGCGCCTTCTTCAGCAGCCTCTCGCGCAGCTCCGCCGACACCGCCCCCTGCTTGAACCGCTCGCGCAGCGCCGCCAGTCGCTCGCGCCGGTAGGCCGGGTCGTGGACGAACCTCTGGTCGTTCATCATCTCGAAGACGGCCTCTTCGAGCTTGTTCTCCTTGACGAAACGCTCGTAGTAGTAGATGGGGATGCCGAAGCCCGCGGGCACGGTGACGCCCGCGAGGCGCGAGCGCGCCACCTCGCCGAGGTTGGCCGACTTCGAGCCGTAGGCCGGGGCCATCCGCGCGCGCTGCTGCGCGAGGTCGAGCAGGCGGCGCTCGGCGAGGTCGAAGCGCGGCGTCATCACCTGCTTGAGCGCCGCGAGCCGCTTCTGGTACTCGTCTATCTGGTTCAGGTCGGCGCGCTTAATGGTGTACTTGTCGGGCTGCGTCTCGAAGGAGACCCACCAGCCGTCGTACTGCTTCAGGAGCTCGTGGGCGTTCTTGATGTAGGCGTTCGGCACGCCCCAGCCCTTCACCAGCAGGTTGATGTGCGAGAGCGGCGTCGACGGCTGCGAGATGATGACGCCGGCCACGGGCGGCAGGCTCAAAGGCACCGCGTTCAGGACGAGAATCTCGTTGAAGCCTATCTCGACGTGCTCGTCCAGCTTGTCGATGACGTGGATGCGGCCGATGCCCTTGGCGACGTTTAAAGCCTGATACTCCTGCCCGCGCGCGATGTCGCTCTGCGTGACGCGGTCGAGCCCCGCGACCCTGGCCGCCTCCTGCTCCTGCCTCATCGAGTTCGGCTTGTAGGCCACGGGCTCGAAGAAGGTCTTTTTGATGACGTCGGCCGTCAGCCCGATCAGCTCGGCCGTCGCCAGGTCGCCCTCCCAGTACTCGAAGGTGTAGCGCTTGACGGGGGCCTGCCACGCGAGCGTGCCGAGGATGAAGCGGCGGTTCTCGTTGAGGTAGTTGTTCCGGAAGAACTCCTGGCCGCGTTCGAGCGAGAGGTAGGTGCCGTTGACGAAGTCCTTGTGGAAGCGGAAGCGCTGCGAGTTGACGTAGTAGATTTTGTTCCCGTCTTTGCGGTCGATGACGAAGATGACGTGCGGGAGCGCGTAGGGCTGGTCGGTGTAGACGCGCGCGAGGCGGTCGAAGTCGGCGCGCGAGCGCAGCGCCGGCAGCGACCGCTGCGGGGTGCTGGCCTCGGGCTTCGCCATCCTCTTCCGCGTCTGTCCGAGCGCCGCCCCGGCCGAGGCGAAGACGAGCAGCGCGGCGAGAGAGAGCAGCGGGACGCGGGCCCTTGTGTACATCATAACTTCACTCCCCGTTAATCAGCTTCGCGCCTTCGCGACGCAGCAATTCTACCAGATAGTCGACGTGGCGGCGTTCGGTGAGGAAGCTGTTGACGTTGATGCGCAGGGCGCGGCGGCCGTGCAGCACGGTCGTCGCCAGCCACGCGCCGCCCGAGCGCTCGACGCGCTGCTGGAGGGCGCGCTGCAACTCGTCCTGCTCGGCGGCCGTCCGCCCGCGCGCGCCCGGCGGCAGGAACCGCACGCAGCAGAGCGCCGTCTCCACCTCGCCCACGCGCTCGAACTCCTCCAGCGCGTCGAGCCGCGCGGCGAGGTGTTCGACCAGCTCTATCTGGCGTTCGACCACCTCGGCGTAGCCGCGCACGCCGAGCGACTTGAGCGCGGCCCAGACCTTGACCGCCATCGCGCGCCGCGAGCCGAGCTGGCCGTAGCGGAAGAAGTCGTACTCGACGTCCGCGCCGCCGCGCTCATCGCTCAGGTACTCGGGCGTGATGTCGAAGGCGTCGCGCAGCACTCGGGGGCCGTCGCGCACCAGCAGCGCGCCGCACTCGAACGGGACGAACATCCACTTGTGCGGGTCGAACGCGACCGAGTCGGCGCGCTCGATGCCGCGCAGGCGGCGGCGGTGCTTCTCCGAAAAGGCGAGCGCGCCGCCGTAGGCCGCGTCGACGTGGAACCAGAGCCCGAACTCGCGCGCGACGTCGGCCAGCTCGTCCAGCGGGTCGACCACGCCGGTCGAGGTCGCTCCCGCCGCGCCCGCGACGCAGACGGGCGTGTGCCCTTCGGCGACGTCACGCGCGATTGCCTCGCGCAAAAGGTCTGTGCGGATGTGAAAGCGCGAGTCGGTGTCTACCTTCCGCAGGTTCTCGCGGCCGAGGCCGAGGATGTCGACGCTCTTGACGAAGGAGTAGTGGCACTGTTCGGAGGCGTAGAC
>DASVSK010000799.1:0-3360 GCA_036388135.1 Pyrinomonadaceae bacterium
CTACTGACTACTGACTACTGTCTACTGTCTACTGCTTTCTCCCGGCCTTTCTTTCCCCGAACGCGGCGGGTTAGAATGGCGTATCAGTTGAGGTGAACGTTGCAGACGCCCGCTCGGGAGACTTACAGATGAACTTCAAAATCGCACACGACGCGCGCCCGCAGGCGAAGGCACTGCTGGCGGCCGCCGCGCTCAGCCTCGCGCTCTGGTTCATTCCATACGCGTGGGTTCTGACCTACCCCTTCCAGCTCTTCGTCACCTTCATCCACGAGGGCGGGCACGCGCTGGCGGCGGTGCTGACCGGCAACTCGGTTCGCTCTTTGAGCGTCGCGCTCGACACCAGCGGGCTGACCGAGACGCTGACGCCGGCCGAGGGCAGCTTCTTCTCGCGGATGTTCATTTCGAGCGCGGGCTACCTGGGGGCCATCGCCTTCGGCGCGCTGCTGCTCTGGCTCGTGCGGCTGAAGGTCAGGGCGCGGGTCATCCTCGTCGGCTCGGCCGCCGTCATCGCGGGGCTGACGGCCGTCTTCGGCTTCATCGTCCCGCTGACGAGCTTCTCCTTCAGCCCGTTCACCATCGTCGCCGGGACGGCCATCACGGCGGGTCTGCTCGCCGCCGCGAAATTCCTCGGGCCGGCCGCGCGCAACTTCCTCGCCAGCTTCCTCGCGGTGCAGTGCTCGCTCGACGCGGTCTTCAACCTGCGCGACCTCTTCTACCTGTCGGTCGCCACCGACGCGCAGACCGACGCCAAGAACATGGAGCTGCTGACGGGCATCCCCTCGCCCCTCTGGGCCGTCTTCTGGATAGCCGTCTCGGTCGTCATCCTCCTGCTCGTGCTGCGCGCTTACGTGGCGGGCAAGGAGCAGCCGACGCAGCCCGACCTGCCCTTCGAGGACTCGCCGCTCGAAGTCTGAAAACTTAAGTGAGCCTGACGACCGACTCGGGGACGACACACGAGGGGCCGCCGGACGCGCTGGCGCAAGACGCCGCGCCCGGCGGCCTCTCTCTTTCCGCGGCCGAAGCCGCGACGCCTCCCGACGCCGCGCCGACGCTCGGCTCGCTGCCGGTGGGCGCGCGGCTCATCCTGCGCTGCCGCGCCGACTGGCGCGCCGCCACGGTCGCCGCCTTCGACGCCGAGACGGCGCGCGTCGTCCTCAACGTCGCCTCGCCCGGCGGCCACACCTACCGCGTTCGACGCCCCGCCGACTCGCCCCTCGCGCACGACGGCCACTTCCCCGTCCTCGGCGAAGGCCACTGGCGCGCCGGGCTCGCCCGCTACGACGCCCGCTGGTGAAGGTGAAGTTTAGACTTAGAAGG
Source organism: Pyrinomonadaceae bacterium (assembly GCA_036388135.1). GTDB lineage: Bacteria > Acidobacteriota > Blastocatellia > Pyrinomonadales > Pyrinomonadaceae > QHXN01. The sequence continues at coordinate 1,318 of DASVSK010000799.1, forward strand.
TGAAGTTTAGATTTCGACGGCCGGTCTGAGCCCGACCGCCTCGAACTCTTCGCGGGGGACTTCGTCGCGCGCGAGGCTCGAAGCGGAGAGCAGGACGAGCGCGAGCCAGAGCAGGTCTGCGAGCAGGAGGTGGACGAGCTGCAACCAGACGGGCGCGAGCAGCGCCGCGTTCAGCAGCCCGACCGCGAACTGCGCCACGACCAGCGCCAGCACCGACCGGCCCCAGCGGCGAACCCACTCCCCCCCGCCCGCACGCATCGACGCCCAGGCGAAATAGACCAGGTAGCCGCCGACGAGGGCGGCGAGCAGCGGGTGCAGCTTGTAGTGTCTCAGGCTGAACATGAGCCGCGACGCCGGGCTCATCCCCCCCAGCGCCGCCGCCTCCGCGGCCTCCTCCGGGAAGAGCGTCGCCCCGAGCGCCGCGACCGCCCCGCTCACCCCGAGCGCGAGCGACCCGAGCAGCGCCGCGCCCACGCGCCCGCGCAGAAACTCCGACAGCCTCGGCCGCGCCGACACGCCCGCCGAAGCCCACCACGCCGTCAGCGCCAGCGCCGCGACCAGCAGGAAGGTGTTGACGAGGTGAACCGAGAGGTAGACGGCGCGCGTCACAGACGTGTTGTCGCCCACGAGCCTGAGCAGCACGAGCCCCGCGCCGATGAGCGACTCCGTCACGATGAAGACGCCCGAGAGCGCCGCCGCCGCGCGCACGGCGTGCCCCCGCCCGAAGCGCCGGAACGCCCACACGCACAGGCCGACGACGAGCAGGAAGGCGACGCCGCTGGTCACGCGGTGCGCGAACTCGACGAGCGTCTTGGCCTGCGACGCGTCGGGCACGACCGTCCCGTTGCACAGGGGCCAGTGCGCCCCGCACCCGTCGCCCGACTTCGACGCGCGCACGAACGCGCCCCACAGGATGACCGCCAGCGTCACGCCCGTCACCAGCCACGCGTACGCGGCGAAGCGTCCGCGCCCGACTCCCCTTTGATGATTTTTAACTTCCATGATCGAACGACGAGGCCGACCGAATTATCCCGCCCCGCCGGGGCCAAATCAAATCGAGTCTCTACCGCAAAGCCCTGCGCCACGCCGCCGGCTCGCCCTCGCGGCGGATGAGCGCGCCCACCTCGCGGTAGGCGGCGGCGTAAAGGGCGCGCATCTCCGCCGCGGACGCGGGGCGCGCCAGACGCCGCTCAAGCTCGTCGGTCGAAAGCCTCTCGCCCGCCGGCGCGCGCCCGAGCGCCGGGCCTTCGCCCGCGACGTACGCGGCCAGCCCCTCGACCAGCCACAGCGGCGCGCGCCGGGCCCCGACCGCTTCGAGCGCGGCGTGGACGACCTCGTGCCGCGGCGTCGTCCCCAGCACCCCGCGCCGCCGCAGCACTTCGAGCGGCTGAAGCCGGATGCGCCGCCCCTCCGTCACCGCCGCAACCCACGCCGGCCGCCCCGTCGCGCCGACGAAGTCGCCCGTCGTCTCGTAAACAGTGACCTCGACGTCGGGGACGGCGACGCCGACCCCCGCCCGCTCCAAGCGCCGCGACACGTCCGCGTACGCGGCTTCCAGCGTGCGCAGCAGCGACTCCGCCTCGCCCCGCGCGACGCGCGACGGGTAGTTCAGGCTGAAGTGCTCGCTCCTGAGCTGACGGCGTAAGTCAGAGCCGCGAACGGCGGCGGGCGCGTGTGACGCCGTGTATGCCGCCGTTTGAAAGAGGCGTCGCTCGGCGTCGCCTTCCGCAGACGTCGAAGAACGCAAAGGCGAGTCGTGCGAAGGCGAGTCATGCGGTGGCGGGTCGTGCGGTGGCGGGTCGTGCGGAGGGCGATTTCCGACGGCGCTACTCTCAACATCCCTCGCACCCGGCTCCGCGCCCCGCGGCCCGCCGACGGCCGCGCCGGGGAAGTAGCGCCCGAGTATCTGCCTGTAGGACGCGCCGCGTCCGGCCGAGACGTGCGCGCCCGCCTGGCAGAGCCCGAGCCCGTGCCCGAAGCCCGTGCCGCGGAAGACGAAGGCCGAGCCCGCGCGCGTCACCTCGAAGCGCGAGCTTTTGAGCA
>DASVSK010000800.1:0-3784 GCA_036388135.1 Pyrinomonadaceae bacterium
TACTCGACCTACCTGGGCGGCGCGGACATCGACTTCGCCCACGGCGTCGCGGTGGACGCCGCGGGGCAGGCGCACGTCGTCGGCTCGACGCTCTCGAAAGACTTCCCCACGCGGAACGCGCTCCACGCGGCCGCGCGCGACCCTTACGGCAACGGCTTCCTCGCCAAGCTCGACGCGGCCGGCACCGCCCTCGTCTACTCGACCTACCTGAGCGGCACGCCGAAGCATTCGTGCGGCCCGCGAGGCCTGTACGACATCATCGTCGCCTGCGGCGGCGAGTCGGCGTCGGCCGTGGCGACCGACGCCGCGGGCAACGCCTACGTCACGGGCAACACCATCTCGGAGGACTTCCCCGCGCCCGTGGACGCCTTGCAGCCGAGCCTCAACGGCTACATGGACGCCTTCGTCATCAAGCTCGACCCGGCCGGGCGGGCGCTCTACTCCACCTACCTCGGCGGGAGTTCCGCGGACGATGGCGCGGACATCCACGCCGACGCCGCCGGGACGGTCTACCTCTTCGGCCACGCCTCCTCGGACGACTTCCCCACCGTCAACCCCTACCGCGACGGCTTCGCGCGCGACGCCGACCCGCTGCTCAGCAGCTTCGTCGCCAGGCTCTCCGGCGCGGACGCGCCTGGCGGGGCGAGCCTCGTGCGGTTCGACTCGGCGGCCTACTCGGTCGGCGAGGGCGGCGGCTCCGTCCGCGTCGGCGTGACCCGCGCGGGCGACCTCTCGCGCGCCGTCGAAGTCGACTACTCGACCGGCGGCGACGGGGCCGACGAGCGCGCCGACTACACGACCGCGCGCGGCACGCTCCGCTTCGAGCCGGGCGAGTCGTCCGGGTCTTTCACGGTCTCCGTCACCGACGACAACTCGGTCGAGGGCGACGAGACGCTCGGCCTCACGCTCCACAACCTGCGCGGGGAGGCCGTGCTCGCCGCGCCCTCCAACGCCCTGCTGACCATCGCCGACGACGACGAACACCCTTCGACCGTCAACCCCGTCGACTCGTCGCCCTTCTTCGTCCGCCAGCACTACCTCGACTTCCTCGGCCGCGAGCCCGACGCCGCGGGGCTCGCCTTCTGGACGAACGAGATCGAGCGGTGCGGCTCCGACGCCGCCTGCCGCGAGGTCAGGCGCGTCAACGTCAGCGCGGCCTTCTTCCTCTCCATCGAATTTCAGGAGACGGGCTTCCTCGTCACGCGGCTCCACCGGCTCGCGTTCCGCGCGCAGCCGCCCTACCGCGGCTTCGTCCGCGACGCGCGCGAGGTCGGCGACGGCGTCGTCGTCGGGCGGGACGACTGGCGGCGGCTGCTCTATGTCAACCGGCGAGCCTACGCCGCGGAGTTCGCCGCGCGCGCGGGCTTCAGGGCGGAGTTCCCCGAAAGCCTGACCGCGCCGCAGTACGTCGAGAGGTTGAACGCGAACGCGTCCGGCGCGCTCTCGACTTCGGAGTTCGCGGCGCTCGTCGCGGGGCTCGAAGCCGGGACGGAGACGCGCGCGACCGCGCTCCTCAAGGTCGCCGACGACGCGGACTTCCGCGCGCGGGAGTTCTCGCCGGCCTTCGTCCTCATGCAATACCTCGGCTACCTGCGGCGCAACCCCTCGGACTGGCCCGACAACGGCGACGGATACAACTTCTGGCTCGCCAAGCTCGAACGCTTCGGCGGCGACTGGCGCGCGGCCGAGATGGTCAAAGCCTTCATCAACTCCGACGAGTACCGCCGACGCTCCCACGAGCCCGCGACCGAGGCGGCCCTCGGCTCGCCGTTCAAACTCAGGCTCGGCGAGCTGGCCGTCGTGCAGCCCGACAAGTTAAGGGTCTCGCTGCTCGACGTCGGCTACGACTGGCGCTGCCCCCGCGGGTCGCAGTGCCCGAACCCCGGCTCTATCAGCATCATCCTCCAGGCGGTCAAGCCCGGCGGCGAGACCGCCCGCTTCATCCTCTCGATACAGGGCGGCGCGCCGCGCCCGCACCCCTCGAACCCGCCCGCCGAGGCGCTCGGCTACAAGTTCCGCCTCCTCCAACTCGACCCCGAGCCGCCCCAGGGCACCCACCCCGCCCCCTCCGAGGCGCTGCTCCAGGTGGACAAGAACTGAAGGCCGCCGCCCCCGACCCTAAACACAAAACGACGGAAGGCCACTCAAACTTGAGTGGCCTTCCGTCGTCTTAAAGAAAATCGGGGCGAGAGGATTCGAACCTCCGACCTCTCGGTCCCGAACCGAGCGCTCTACCAGGCTGAGCCACGCCCCGTCGAAGATTGCAGAAGCATTCTATGTGTCGCGGCGGGCGGTGTCAAACACGCACGTCGCCGGCCTCGTCGCGCAGCCGACGCGCCTTCTCGCGGCGCGACTTGAAGTACTCGTAGACCGGCGGCAGGATCGAGAGGAAGACGACGACGACCACGACCTTCTCGATGTGGTCTTCGAGCTTGATGCCGAAGGCGCGCTCGACCAGCGTGCCGAGGAAGTAGCCGGCGAGGATCATGCTGAAGACCCAGGCGAAGCCGCCGATCACGTTGTAGGCGAGGAACTGCCGGTAGGACATCTGCGCCGCGCCCGCGACGATGGGCGCGAACGTGCGGACGACGGGCACGAAGCGCGCGATGATGATGGTCTTCCCGCCGTACTTCTCGTAGAACTCGCGAGCCTTCTCAAGGTGGCTCGGCCGGAACAGAAGAGACTTCTGGCGCGTGAAGAGCCTCGGCCCGAGCTTAAGCCCCGTGTAGTACCCCACGGCGTCGCCGACGACGGCGGCGACGAAGAGCGTGCCGAGTAGGACGACGACGTTCAGCCGGTCGGGGTGCATCCGCGCGACGAGGCCGGCGACGACGAGCAGCGAGTCGCCCGGGAGGAAGAATCCGACCGCCAGCCCCGTCTCAGCGAAGACGATGAATATCAGCCCGACGTAGGTGAACCACAGCCCCTTCGTCGTCAGAAAGTCGATGATGTTCTTCGGGTTGAGAAGTTCTTTGAGCTGGTGAAAGAGTTCGTAAATCGATTCCATGATGTTCCCAGACGTCAGGGGCCGGTAAAAGCCCGGTCGCCCGCCGGCCTACGGCCCCCGACCGCTACGTTGCGTTAGACCAGCCGTAGCGGCCGATGAGCGGGACGAAGGCGCACGCGCCGTGCTCCTCGTGCCTGAACCCGTCCTCCGTGCGGACGACGCGGACGAGCCGCTGCGACTCGCGCGAGGCCCCGACGGGGATGACGAGGCGGCCGCCGACTTTGAGCTGCGCGAGCAAAGGCTCGGGCACCTCGGGGCCGCCCGCGGCGACGAGGACGGCGTCGTAGGGGGCGTGCGCGCTCCAACCCATCGTGCCGTCGAAGCACTTGACGGTGGCGTTGTAGACGCCGAGTGAGCGTATGCGCGCCTGCGCCTGCCGCGCCAGCTCCGCGATGCGCTCGATGGCGTAGACCTGGCCGGCGACGCGCGCCAGCACCGCCGTCTGGTAGCCGGAGCCCGCGCCGATCTCCAGCACGCGGCTCGAACGGTCGGCCTCGACCAGCTCGGTCATGCGCGCGACGATGTAGGGCTGCGAGATGGTCTGGTTGGCGTCGATGGGGAGCGCGTGGTCGCCGTAGGCGCGACCCTGCAAGGCCTCGGGGACGAAGAGGTGGCGCGGCACGTCGGCCATCGCGGCGAGGGTGCGGGGGTCGCGGATGTGGTAGTGGTCGCGCAGGCGCTCGACCATGCGCTGGCGCGGGATGCGGAAGCTCGACGACTGCGCGGCAGACCAGTTTGAAGACGAAGAACTCAAGAGCCCACTTCCCCCGACGCCCG
>DASVSK010000801.1:0-2916 GCA_036388135.1 Pyrinomonadaceae bacterium
GGCGTCATCTCGCTCGACGAGGAGAACCGCGTGACGACCATCAACGCCGCGGCGCTCTCCATGCTCCGGCTCGAACAGCCGCCCGCGCCCTCGACCCCGCTCTCCGAGGTCGTCAGCGCGGGCGACCTCGACGTGCTCGAACGCGTCCTCTGGCGCGCGCGGGCGCGCGGGCGCGCGGCCGAGCAGATGGAGCTGGCGCGCGGCGCGGCCCAGGAGGCGCAGAACGGCGCGGGCGCGCAGCCCGGGGGCGGCACCGGCGTCCAGGCGGGCGTCGTGCCGGTCGCGCTCACGGCCACGGCGCTCGCGCCCCGCGAGGGGGCCGCGCGGCGCGGGGTCGTCCTCGTCATCGAAGACCTCTCGGAGCTGCTCGCCGCGCAGCGCGCCGCCGCCTGGAGCGAGGTCGCGCGCCGCCTCGCGCACGAGATCAAGAACCCGCTCACGCCCATCCAGCTCTCGGCCGAGCGCATCGCGCGCAACTTCCGGCGGCTCGGCGGCGGGGACGAAAGCGCCGCCCCCCCGGTCCCCCCGACGCAGCCGCCGAACGGCCACGCCGCCGAGCGCGAGCGCGTCGGGCGCGTGGTCGAGGAGTGCACGGCGACCATCGGCCGCGAGGTCGCGGGCTTGAAGGCGATGGTGGACGAGTTCACGCGCTTCGCACGGCTGCCGCACGCGCGGCTGGAGCCGGCGGACTTGAACGAGGTGGTGCGGCAGGCCGTCTCGCTCTACCAGGAGCGGCTCGAAGGCGTGAGGCTGGACGTGCTGCTCGCGCCCGCGCTCCCCGGCGCGCTCCTCGACACCGAGCAGATCAGGCGCGTCTTCGTCAACCTCATCGACAACTCGGTCGAGGCGTTCTCCGAAGAGGACGGCGAGCGGCGCATCACGGTCGCCACGGGGCACGACCCGGCGCGCGGCCTGCTCATCGCCGAGGTCGCGGACACCGGCCACGGCATCGCGCGCCAGGACCTGGCGCGCCTCTTCCAGCCCTACTTCTCGACGCGCGGGCGCGGCACGGGCCTCGGGCTCGCCATCGTCCAGCGCATCATGGCCGAGCACGGCGGCCGCATCCGCGCCGAGTCGAACCGCCCACGCGGCGCGCGCATGATCGTCGAGCTGCCCGTCGCCGAAGACTCGAAACAGATGGCGGAAGCCGGAAGGTAGATGCTTGTTCCGACGCCCGTCTGACGTCTAACGCCTGGGCATCCGGATTATGTCCGACACTGTTCTTATCGTCGACGACGAGCGCGGGATACGCGAGACGCTGCGCGCCGTGCTGGAGGACGAGGGCTTCGAGTGCGAGGCCGTCGGGTCGGGCGAGGAGTGCCTGAAGGCCGTCGCGCGGCGCGCGTTCGGGTGCGTGCTGCTCGACGTGTGGCTCCCCGGCCAGGACGGGCTGGAGACTCTGTCGCGGATGAGGGAGCAGGGGGCGGACGCGGCCGTCGTGATGATCTCGGGGCACGCGACCATCGAGACGGCCGTGCGCGCGACCAAGCTCGGCGCGTTCGACTTCGTCGAGAAGCCGCTCTCCATCGAGAAGACCGTGCTCGTGGTGCGCAACGCGCTCAGGCAGCGCGAGCTGGAGCGGGTCAACGCGGCGCTCAGCGAAGAGCTGCGCGACGAGTGGGCGATGGTCGGCGAGTCGGTCGCGCTGCGCGCGCTCCGCAAGCAGATCGGGCTGGTCGCGCCGACCGACGGGCGCGTGCTCATCTACGGCGAGTCGGGGACGGGCAAGGAGCTGGTGGCGCGCGCCATCCACGCGCGCAGCCTGCGCGTCGCCGCGCCCTTCGTCGAGCTGAACTGCTCGGCCGTCCCCGAGGAGCTGATCGAGTCGGAGCTGTTCGGGCACGCCCGCGGCGCGTTCACCGGCGCGACCGGCCCGAAGCGCGGCAAGTTCGAGGCGGCCGACGGCGCGACGCTCTTCCTCGACGAGGTCGGCGACATGAGCCAGCGGATGCAGGCCAAGGTCTTGCGCGTGCTCGAAGAGCAGCGGTTCGAGCCGGTGGGCGGGACGAGCTCGATGCGCGTCGACGTGCGCGTGCTGGCCGCGACGAACAAGCGGCTCGAAGTCGAGATCGAGCGCGGCAACTTCCGCGCCGACCTGCTCTACCGCCTCAACGTCATCCCGTTCGAGGTGCCGCCCCTGCGCGAGCGCACCGAGGACGTCCCGCTCCTCGTCGAGCACTTCAACCAGAAGTTCTCGCTCTCCTACAACAAGCGCCCGAAGCGCTTCGAGGCGGACGCGGTCGAGGCGCTGCGGGCCTACTCCTGGCCGGGGAACGTGCGCGAGCTGCGCAACACGGTCGAGCGCGTGGTCATCATGCACACGGGCGCGAAGGTGACGGCCGCCGACCTCCCGCCGCTCGGCGGCGAGGAGCCGCCCGCCGCCGCCTCGCGCTTCTCCTCCTTCCGCCACGCCAGCGAGGCGCACCAGCGCGACTTCATCCGCGCCCGACTCGCCGAGGCCGAGGGCAACGTCTCGCGCGCCGCCGAGCTGATGGGCATGGACCGCAGCCACCTCTACCGCCGCATGAAAGCCCTCGGCATCAACGTCCGCGAAGAGCGCGCCCAGACCGGCTGACGCGCCCGGCCGGCGGCGCGGCGCAGGCCGCCTTTCAGCCGCGCGGCCCCGGCGCGCACGCGAAGAAGTCGCCCGGCGGCGGCTGCCCCATCCACCGCTCACCTCCCGCAGATTCCGCCTGACCCGACTCGCGCGTCCCCCGGCGCTCTTCTTCGCGCGCGCCGCCGGGTGTCCATAGCCCGCCGGCATCCACGGCGCTCGCGCCGCCCGGGGAGACGCAGACGAACAGTTGCGAGAACTTCGGGGCGAGGCGGTCGACGTGCCGGATGTCCCACTCGCACGCGCCGCCCCGCCCCACATCCCCAACCGGGATGACGACCCACCCGAGTCTTTCGGCGAGC
>DASVSK010000802.1:0-6769 GCA_036388135.1 Pyrinomonadaceae bacterium
TACCCGCGACGCCCGTTCACGGGGCGACTTAATCGGTGAACAACTGTTCGACGGAGAGGCGGAGGGCGGGGAAGGCCGTCGATTCGACCGGCTCGCCGCGGCCGAAGGTGCGCCCCTCGTCGAAGCTGCCGCCGCCCGCCTGACGTCGCACCTCGACGGTCTGGGCCGTCACGTCAATCAGCCACAGCTCGCGCACGCCGAGCGCGGCGTAGGTCTCCGCCTTCGTGTTCCGGTCGTAGATGGCCGAGCCGGGCGAGATGACCTCGACGACCAGGTCGGCCGTCTCCCTGCGTTTCGGGTCGAGCCGCGCGGCCAGCTCCGCCGAGACGTAGAACAGGTCTGGCTCAAGGTACGTCCGCGCGCCCGTCCAGAGGGCCGCCCGCGGGACAAAAATCTTGCCCCTGTCGTCCGTCTCTATCAGGTGAGCCGTCATCGCCCGGTTGAGGCGTGTTACCACGTCGTCGTGTGTGTACTCGGGAGGCGGGGACATGTAGAGGACTCCGGCGATGAGTTCGAGCTTCGACCTGTCTGGCGGGTCAGGCAGTTGCCAAAACTCCTCAAGCGTGTAGGTCTTGACCAGCGGCGAAGTGTTTATTCTGGTGCTCATCGAAAAGCCTCTCGGCCGGGAAGTATAGCACCGGGGCCCGGCCTGGGCAGGAGGAAGTTTGTCGCTGTTCGGCGGAGCCCTGGTGCCGCCGTTGGACTTAGAGCCCGCTGCAACATCTGCGGCGCGGGTCGCCGCCCGTCACGCAGTCATATCCGGTTCGGCCTGTTAAATGTTTGTTGCGGCAGCGCGGGGGGCGTTTCGGGCGTCTAAGCCTTGATATGCGAACGAGGGGGAGCCATCTTCTTATCTTTTTCCTGATACTCGCGGCGGCGGGCACCGGGGTCGTGGCGCTTTTGGCGAAGCGTTCGAGGTCGCGGGTCGTGTCGCCCGTCCTGGCGGCGGCGGAGGCACCAGAGCCCGCGCGCCGGAGTTTGCCGCCGCTGCCGCTGCGGCCGCTCTCGCCGCGTCTGAAGTCGCTGCGCCAGCGCGCGGCCGACGCCGCCTCGCGTGAGCGCGGGCTCGAATGGCGCGGCGAGGTCGGGATGACCGAGCTTTCGGGCTGGGAGTACGGCACGCGCACGAAGGAGATCGCCGACGTGCTCGGCACGGACGACCTGAAGGGCTTGAGCCGCCTGGCGGTGGCGGGCGGGATGCTGCCCGAGGGCACAGACCTCGCCGCGCTCGCCGTCAGCTTCACGGCGGCGACCGCGGGCGCGACCTACTCGCCGCTCGACAAGCAGGTGCTGCTCGTCTCGGAGCGCGGCGGCCCGCGCGACTCGGGGCTGCTCACGCACGAATTCGTCCACGCGCTACAGGATCAGCACTTCGACCTCCTGCGGATGATGCTCGCGCGCCCCTTCAGCTTCGACCGCGAGGAGGCCGCCTTCGCGCTCGTCGAGGGCGACGCGGTGAGCGTCGAGCGCAGGGTCATGCGGGGCGCGGCGTGGGTGCGGCGGCCGCTCGAAGAGGTGGCGCGCGAGGAGGACGAGCGCTTCAGCTCTTACCGCAAAGGTCTCGGGGCCTTCTTCCCGCCGCTGCTCACGGAGACTTTCATCTTCCGCTACCGAGACGGCCTGCGCTTCGTCGAGACGCTCAGGCGCGCCCGCCCGGCCGTCGACCTCGACGAAGTCTTCCGCCGCCCGCCCGTCTCGTCCGAGCAGGTCTTACACCCCGAGAAGTATCTCGCGGGCGAGACGCCGCGCGAGATCGAGTTGGACGTCGACGGCTTCGCCGACGAGGGCTGGCGGTTTCAGGCTTCCACGCCGCTCGGCGAGATAGGCGTGCGCGGGCTGCTGCTGGCCGGCGTCGCGGCCGACGAGGCGAAGCGCGCCTCCGCCGGTTGGGGCGGCGACCGCTCGTTCGTCTTCGAGCGCGAGGGCCGCGCGCCGCTCTTCGTCTGGAAGACGCTCTGGGACACCCCGCGCGACGCGCAGGAGTTCTTCCGCGCTTACAACGAGATGCTGCGGCAGCGCGCCGCGCCGGGCGGGGGCGCGGAGGCCGAGCGCGTGTGGCGCGAGGGCGACTCCTTCACGCGCGTGCGTGTGGAAGGTGATTCGGTGACGGTCGTCCGCGGCGCGGAGGCCGACTCGGCCGAGGCGCTGCGTCTCGCGCAGGGGCGTTAGGCCGCGGCCGGAAAATCAAAGTTCAGGTCTTCGGCCCCGGCCGGGGTCGAGGCGGCATGAGAGTCGAGCCGCCTCGCCGCCCCCGCCGGGGTGAAGTTTTTGGCGCGGGCTCTTGTAGTGCGCGACTCGCGGGAGTATGCTCTCCGTGAATTCGGACATCTCTCCCCGGGCCCCGAAATTCTCAAAGGAAGTGCCCACATGAAGAACGCCAAGAACTTATCGCTGGGAATCGTCCTCGCGCTCCTCTTCGTTTCGACCTCCGCGGCCGTGGTCGCGCGCGCCGATGACGGCGACGACGTCGACAACATACGCGACGCGCGCATCATCTCGGCGCGCGCCGGGCGCGTCAACTTCGTCGCGGGCGACGTGCGCCTGCGCCGCTCGGGCTCGCAGGATTGGCGCGCCCTGGCGGCGGACGACGAGTTGAAGAGCGGCGACGCCGTCAGCACGGGCGCGGTCGGGCGGGTCGAGATTCTGCTCAACCCCGGCTCGTACTTCCGCGCGGGCGCGGGCGCGGAGTTCACGCTGGCCGAGGCCGACCTCGACGACCTGCGCGTGGAACTGGCGCGCGGGAGCGCCGTCGTCGAGGCGACCGGCTACGGCGACACCGAACTCTCCATCAGGGTCGCCACGGCGCGCACGACCGTCCACATCATTCGCAGCGGCGTCTACCGCTTCAACGCGCTGCCGGACGGCGCGGCTGAAGTGTCCGTCTTCAGCGGGCGCGCGCGCGTCGGCGAGACACTGGTGAAGGGCGGGAAGGCCGCGCGGCCGGGCGCGGGCGGCGTGGAGGTCTCGAAGTTCGACAAGAAGAACCGCGACGAGCTAGACCTCTGGAGCCGCGACCGCGGCAAGGAGCTGGCGAAGGCCAACGAGAAGCTACAGCGCCGCAGCCTCAGCATGCTCCTGGCGCGGAACAGTTTCGACAGCCTCTTCGGGGCGTACGGCCGTGGCTCCGGCTTCTGGTTCTATAACGGCCGGATGAGTTGCTACACCTTCGTCCCGTTCTCCTCGTACTGGCGCTCGCCCTACGGCTACTCGTACGGGACGGGCGTCATCCCGTACGGGTACGCGGGAGGGTACCGGCCGGCGCGGCCCGGCTACACGCCCCCTTCGACCGCGGGCGGCGTCACGGGGCAGCGACCGTCGAGCGGCGCGCCCGACGGCGGCCCGGGACGCACCGGCGGCATGCCGCCGGCCGCGCCCCCGCGAGGCGACGGCCCCACGCGCTCGCCCTCGCCCTCGCCGCGCATGGAGAGGAGCCCCAGCCCCTCCATCAGACTCTCCCGCGACCAGTAACCCGGGAGAGCCCCTTCAAAACATAAGGCGAGAGCCGCCCGTCTTTCCAGAGCTTCGCCCCGTCAGCCGCTTCGGCGCGCAGGCGGGGCGAGTTCGTTTGCGGCGACGAGGGCGGAGTGTGTGACGGCGGCGAGGCCGTTGCCGGGGAAGACCGTGTCTCCGACCATGAGCAGGTTGGGGATGTTGGTTCTGTGAGTCGGCGCGTTCGCGCCGAAGACGTCGAGCGACTGGCCGACGCCGCCGACCATGCCGAGGCGTCGTCGCGTGCGTTCGTAGAAGGTGCACGGCGTCGCCGTCTCGAAGACCTCCGCGCCCGCGCCCAGCTCGGGCAGGGCCGCGTGCAGGCGCGACCAGAGCGCTTCGAGCGAGCGCGCGTCTTGCCCCTCGTGTTCGGACTCGTCGGAGTGGAAGGAGAACCACCGCTCGGCGTCGGTGAAGGCGTTGACGGTGGCGGCGCGTCTGCCGGCGGGCGCGCGCGCGTCCCAGGCGGGCGCGACGCCGAGCATGAAAAGGTCGCTTTCGGCGTCGAAGGGCTCGCCATCGCGGCGGTCGGTGAGCGCGAGCACTTTGTCCGAGGGGAGGCGGCGCGCGGCCTCCTCTTCGACGCTGACGAAGACCTGGTAAGCGCCCCAGCCGCGCACCCGCTTGAGCCGCGCGCGCAAGTCCGCGGGCGTGCGCTCCGCGCCGACGAGCTTGCCGAAGGTGTCCCAGACCGTGAGGTTGCTGACGACGGCGCGCGTGGCCCCGACCGCCTCGCCGCTCAGGAGCGTGACGCCCGCGGCGCGCCCGCGCTCGTCGAAGGCGAGTTTGAGCGCGGTCGTGTCGAGCCGCACCGTCCCGCCGCTCCTTTTAATCGACTCGGCGAGCGAGTCGGCGAGCGCCTGCCCGCCGCCGCGCAGCGCGTGCATGCCGCGCAGCGGCTCGGTGAGCGCGACCGCGGCGTAGAGGTAGGCGCAGGCGTCCGACGGAACCTGCGCGTAGAGCTGTAGCTGCGCGTCGACGAAGCGGCGGAAGCGCGCGGAAGTTCCCGCGAGGTGCTTCGCCGCCGGGTCGCCGCGCGCGGCGAGGATGCGCGCGGCGAGGCGCGGCTCGGCGGCCGCGAGTTTGACGAGTTGGAGCTTTGAGGCTTCGGCCAGCGCGGGCGTTCGGCGCGCGGAGCGTCGGAGGGCCTCGGCGACCTCGACGGCCCCGCGGTAGAAACGGACGGCCGCCTCGGCGCACTCGGGGAAGGACTCGCGCAACGCGGGGTAGAACTCTTCGGCCGGGCCGCCGACGCGCACGTCCGGGCCGCCGTGCAGGCGCGCCGTGTAGGCGGGCGCGACCTCGCGCGACTCCGGGGGCTCGACGGGCAGTTCCGCGAAGACTCTCGCGTGCAGCCCGCCGGGCTGCCAGCAGGCGTAGAGGCCCGCGCCCGCCTCGAAGTCGTGGCCGAGGTGCCCGAAGTTCGCGGCGCACCCGCCCGCGCGCGTCGCGCGTTCGAGCAGGCAGACCGAGACGCCGCGCGCGGCCAGCAGCGCCGCCGCGGTCAGCCCGCCGATGCCGCCGCCGACGACTACAACCTCGTAAGTCATCCCGGCGCTAACCGTTGAGGAGACGCGCGAAGAGTTCGAGCAGCAGCCCCGGCGCGGGCGCGATATTCTCGGGCTCTATCTTCTCCGGCGCGATCCCTTCGAGGTACGGGTTGAGGACGATGAGGACGGCCTGGATGGTGTTGAAGACGAAGTGGACGACGAAGCAGGGGAGGAGCTGTCCCGTGCGCGCGCGGATGAGGGTGAGGATGACGCTCAGGAGGAGGATGGTGAAGATGACCCCGTAGCTCGGCCAGTACTGCGGGACGTGTATCAGCGCGAAGACGAGCAGCACAGCGGCGACCGCGCCGCCCACCCCGACCAGACGGCGCAGGGCCGAGTAGAGGACGCCGCGGAAGACTATCTCCTCGACGAGCGGCGCGGTGATCGACGCGGCGAAGGCGGTGGCGAGCGCCGCCCCGCGCGAACTCTGGATGAGCCGTTCGAGGGCGTTGTCGGTCGGCCCCGTGAGCCAGACGATGCCGAGGCCGACCAGCAGCAGCAGGACGGCCAGCCCGGCGCTGCGCCACAGGGTGAACCCGTGGCCCCACTCCCACCCGAGCGTCTGGAAGAAGGGGTACTTGCCCGCGCGCGTCACCAGGAGCCACGCCAGCACCAGCGTCAGGAGGTGCGCCGGGATGATGGAGAGAATCTGGACGAAGATGGAGCCCGGGTCTTTGACGGCGAACTCGGCCAGGGTGTCGAGCCGGACGCCGCGGTAGATCACGTAGGGTATCAGGAACGCCAGGCTCGTCACCAGCATCAGCACGAAGCTCATGACGAGCAGCCCGAGCGCGGCCAGCAGCCCCCAGGGCGGGTTGTCCGGGTCGGGCGCGGCGCGCGGCTCCGGCGTCGCCTGCTGCTGCGGCGCGGGCGGCATCTCTTCCGTGCTGTCCGTTGGAAACTGAATTGGAGGCGTGCCCACGCACGCGAGTGTAAGAGATGCGGCCCGCGAGGGTCAAACGGAAAGAAGGAGACAGTAGTCAGTAGACAGTAGTCAGTAGACAGTAGTCAGTAGAAAACCTTCGTCGACGAATCGTCCGGGTGTCGGCGTTACCGGCCGCGGCGCGGAGCGCTACTGACTACTGACTACTGACTACTGTCTCCTTCTTCAAAGTGTTCGAGCATTGCGGCGCGCACCTGCTGCATGAGCGCGGGGAGGTCTGCGTCCGTGAGTCCGGCGGTGGGGAGCGGCCGGCCGAGGTGCATCTCGACGGGGCCGGCGCGCAGGATCATCGAGCCGCGCGGCATCGCGCAGCGCGTCCCCACGATGGTGACGGGGACGATGGGGAGGTCGGACTCCAGTGCGAGCCAGAAGCCGCCCTTCTTGAGCGGCTGGAGCGAGCCGTCGCGCGTGCGCGTGCCCTCGGGGAAGAGGAAGGCCGAGACGCCGCTGCCGAGACCCCGCGCGGCGCGGCGCAGGCTGGCGACCGAGTCGGCCGTCGAGCCGCGGTGAATCGGGATGTGGCCGGCGCGCTGCATGTGCCAGCCGAGGAAGGGGATGTGGAAGACCTCGCGCTTGGCGGCGATGCGCAGTTGGGCCGGCAGGTAGCCGAGCATCACGGGGATGTCCATCCAGCTCTGGTGCGTCGAGAGGAAGACGTAAGACTGGCCCGCGCGCAGGTGTTCGGCCCCGCGGACGCGCACGTCGAGCAGCGCCGTCCGCGCTATCATCCGGCTCCAGGTGCTCGCGCACCAGTGCTGGAGCCGCCCCCGCCGGTCGAAGGGCGAGC
>DASVSK010000803.1:0-1542 GCA_036388135.1 Pyrinomonadaceae bacterium
CGTGCCGTCCTCACGGAAGACGCGCAGGCGGCCGGTCGTGCCGGCCGCGGGCGGCTGGCTGAAGGTCAGGTAGAGCGGCGCGTCGACGTCGACGCCCGAGGCGAAGTTGGCCGGCGCGAAGCCCGTCGCCTGCATCGGCGAGACGACGAGCAGGCGGGCGGCGGCGCTGGTGACGCTGCCGCTGGAGTTGCTGACGACGACGTGGTAGTCGGCCGAGTCGGAGACCTGCGCGCCGGCGAAATTGAGCGAGCCGCCGGTCGCGCCGGGGATGAGCGCGCCGCCCTTGAACCACTGGTAGAAGAGGCCGTCGCCCGTCGCCGCGACGGACAGGCTCGCCGGGCCGCCGGCGGGCGCGTTGGTGTCACGCGGCTGCGCGGTGATGGAGGGCGGCGGCGGGACGGGCTCCGTGCTGACGGCGAGCGTGACGGGCTGGCTGGTGACGCCGCCGCTCGGGTTGCTGACGACCGCCGCGTAGCCGCCCGCGTCGGAGAGCTGTACGTTGGTCAGGTTGAGCGTCGGCGTCGCGGCCGAGGCGTTGCCCGAAATCGGCTGGCCGTTCCTCTGCCACTGGTACGAGAGCGAGTTGCCGGTGGCGGCGACCGACATCGTGACGTTGCTGCCGACCTGAACCGTCAGGCTCGAAGGCTGCGGCTGCGCGGTGATGACGGGCAGGGACGGCGTGTGCTCGGCCGTCCAGTTGGTGAAGGTGACCTTCTGCGCGAAGCCGTTGCCGCCGATGCGGAAGGCGAAGTAGTCGAAGGCCGTGTTCGGCGTCGTGCTCGACTCGACCGACGTGAAGTTGAGGTTGTTGAGTGCGCCGCCGGTGACCGAGACGGAGATTTTCGTGCTGGTGGCCGTGACGCGCTCGATGGTGTAGTTGAGCGTGTAGGGCGTCCCGTTGGCGAGGGTCTGCCGGGCGGTCGCGCCCGTGCCGGGGATGGCCGAGAAGTCGCCCGCGCTGTTAAAGGGGTTGTTGCCGGTGACGACCGTGCGACGCCAGACGACGAAGGGCGAGCCGGTGCCGCTCGGCCAGAAGTCGAGCGCGTAGCCGGGGTCGTTGGCGAAGGTCGCGTCGTTCATGCCGCCGGTCAGGTCGTTGACGTTGCGCGTGCCCAAGCTGTTCAGGACGCCGAAGCGTACGTCCTGCGCCGTGCCGACGAAGCCCGTCAGGGAGAAAGTGCCCGAGACGGAGAGCTTGTCGCCGACGCCGAGGTTGACGGGCGAACCCGAGTTGGTGAAGAAGCCCCAGAAGCCCTCCGCCGACGTGCCGGTGTTGGTCATGTCGAAGGTGACCGAGCCGGGGGCGTCGTTGCGCACGGTGGCCGCACGCCCTTTGAAAATCCTGACCGAGTTCGGGAGCGCCTGGTTCGTGCTGCTGCCGTCGGCGAAAGAATCGTTGACGAGCGTGGTGCCGGCGGCCCCGGCGACGAAAGGGAGGGCCAGTGCGGCGACGCCCGCGAGGGCGGCGCACAGAAGGAGCGTCCTGAAAACTTTCATCGTCAATTTCCTGTCTGGGTTGGGAATTAGAGCCGTACTTTCGCG
>DASVSK010000804.1:0-3516 GCA_036388135.1 Pyrinomonadaceae bacterium
GCGCGCAGGCGAAGATGAAGAGCCCGATGTAGAGCTGCGGCAGGCGCTCGGTGTGGCTGTAGAAGCGTATGGCCGCGAACTGGCCGAGCATCTGCGGCGTCACGGTGTCGCCCTCGCGTGCGACCGTCTGGTTGCGCTTGAGGACGACGAGCGCGGGCGCGACCGCCTGCGCGGCCTGCTCGCGCGCCGCCTGCGTGGCCGCGCGGTTGAAGGTGACGCTGGGGCCGATGAGCGGCAGCACCGCCGAGGCGAGCAGCTCGCGCTCCGACCGACTCCAGAGCGTCAGCTCCGAGACGCGCCCGCTCAGGTGCTCGCGCGCGGCCGCGACGCCGACGAAGCGCGCCCTCTCCGCGCTCAGAACCTCGGAAGCGCCGCCCCGCACGTCCGACACCTTGAGCGTCGGCCGCACCTCCGCGGCGTCGCGCTCGTCGTAGACGTGGCCGCCGCCCGCGTCGCGCATCATGTGCGTCAGCAGTTCGAGCGTGGCGGGGTCGAAGTTGTGGGCGGCGACGGCCCGCGCGACCGCGCGCCTGTCGGCGGCCTCGCCGGGCCATGTAAGCTCGGCGCGCTCGCGCTGGGCGTTCGAGCCCGGCGCGTTCGCGTTGGCCGCGCCGTGATGCGACTCGGCCTGCTGTTTGAGCGCGAGCCAGTACGCGCGGAAGCTCTGCACCGCGGCCTCTATCCGCGCCGGGTCGTAGTCCCAGACGGGCGGCGTCTCGCGCCGCGCGGCCTCGCGCCGCGCTTCGGTCTGGCGCGCGTCATCGAAGGTGATGTCGGCGGGCGCGATGACGTCGGCGCGCACGACGTCGCCCTCCTGATAGACCTCCGCGGACGTGAGCGCCGAGCGCGTGCGCGCCAGCAGCAGCGTGGAGAGGACGGCGAGCGCGAAGAAGCCGATCAGGAAGCGCGTCGTCGGCCGCAGCGCGCGGAGGGGGCGCTTGACCGCGGCCAGCGCGCGTGCGCGCGCTTCGGAGAGCGGGGTGTTGAAGCGGGGGCGGCGTCCGTGTCTGTTCATATCTGGGGGACGAACCAGCTCGTCTTAGCTCGCGACCGCCTCTTCGGCGGGCTCCGGGTCGCCGGGTCGCGGCCCCTCTTCGTCCTGTGGCGACGTCTCGGCGTTCGGAGTCTCGGCGTCGGGTGTCGCCCCGTCTTCGCCCTGCGCCTCGTCGACGGACGCGGCCCGCGGGTGCCTGTCATCGGGCGTGAGGTCGCGCGCGAGTATCGCGCCGGCGCGGTCTAAGAGCGGCCGCAGCGTCTCGGGTTTGAGCGCGGAGACGGCGATGCACTCGCGCTGGCCGGCCTGACAGGATTGACGCAGGAGCGCGTCGAGGTCGTCGGCGGCGAGCAGGTCCGACTTGTTGAAGGCGACGACGCGGGGAATGTCCGTGTGCCCGAGGTCGCCGAGGATTCTCTCGACCGATTCGAGCTGCTGCTGCCAGCGCGGGTTCGAGGCGTCGATGAGATGGATGAGCAGGTCGCTGTCGTCGATCTCTTCGAGCGTGGCGCGGAAGGCGGCGATGAGGTCGGGCGGCAGGTCGCGTATGAAGCCGACCGTGTCGTTGACGATCACCTCCTGCTCGCGCGGCAGGCGCAGGCGGCGCGAGGTCGGGTCGAGCGTGGCGAACATGCGCCGCTCGGCCAGCACCTCGGAGGCGGTGAGCGTGTTCAGGAGCGTCGACTTGCCGGCGTTGGTGTAGCCGACGATGGAGATGATGGGCAGCTCGCGGCGCGTGCGCTCCTTGCGGCGCTGCTGGCGGCGCATGCGCTGGTGCTCGATCTCCTTCTCCAGACGGTTGATGCGGTCGCGGACGCGGCGGCGGTCGGTCTCAAGCTTGGTCTCGCCGGGGCCGCGCCCGCCGATGCCGCCCGCGAGGCGCGAGAAGGCCGAGTCGTGACCGGCGATGAGGCGCGGGAGCATGTAGCGCAACTGCGCCAGCTCGACCTGAATCTTGCCCTCGCTCGTCTGCGCGCGCTGCGCGAAGATGTCGAGGATGAGCTGCGCGCGGTCGATGACCTTGAGGTCTGTGGCCTCCGAGACGGCGCGCACCTGCGCCGGGCTCAGCTCGCGGTCGAAGACGAGTAGGTCTGCGCCGAGTCGGAGCGCGCGGACGATCAGCTCGTCGAGCTTGCCGCGTCCCAGCACCGTGCGCGGGTCGATGGCCTGGCGGCGCTGGATGGTCTCGTTCATGACGACGAGGCCGGCCGAGGCCGCGAGCTCGCGCAGCTCCGCCATCGACTCTTCGGCCTCGCCGACCGACGAGGTGGTGACGCCGACGAGGATGGCGCGGTCGCGCGCGGCGGCGCGGCGGCCGCCGCGTCGGTTGCGCGCGATCTCCTCTTCGAGCGAGCCGCTGAGTTCGAGGAAGTCGACGTCGAGCAGCGAGGCGGCCGGCGACTCGAAGAAGCCGTAGGCCGCGTCGTGCTCGGCCGCAGCGTCGTCTTCGGTGACCTGCTCGGCGGTGGTCGGCAGCAGGTGCGCGCCGCGCACCTTGCCGGGCAGCCCCGTGCGCTCGTCCACGTCGACGGCGACCATCAGGTCGAGGCGCAGCAGCGCCAGGTCGTTCAGGTCGTCCTGCGTCAGCTCCTCGCCGCGCAGGTGCGTGTGGACGGCGCGCAGGCCGCGGAAGCGCCCCTCGCCGACGCGCGTGCGCTTGAGGTCGGGCCACTCGATGCGGCGCGCGTCGCCGACGACGACCGACTCGACGTAGCCCTTGCGGTCGATGAGCGCGCCGATCTGGCGGCGCGTCTCGTGCGAAAGCTCGGAGAGCTGGCGCGCGAACTCGGGCGTGACGACCTGCTGCGGCGAGATGCGGCGCGAGTAGAGCTTCTCGATGCGCCGGAGCTGGTTCGGCTTGAGCCCTTGCGTGTTGCCCTGTACGTTGCTGATAACTCTTCCTCCGGCGTCCGCCCCGGCCCGCAAAAGCCGAAACGCACCGCGCGTCGACGACGCCGGTGCGTTTAATTCTCGACCTCAAGTTAGAGAGATAGTGAAGCGAGCGGGAACGAGCGGACGCTGCCTGAAAACCTTTGATTTTGACTGTCGCTCAGACACTTCGCGTGAGCGCGCGGCGGCCTTTCCGGACGAGGAAAACATCGCGACAAAAAAACATGCCGCGATTTTGAGGCCGCAGCAGATGTCTCCTTTAACTGCGGCGGAGTATAGCACAGATTCGGGGAGGCGAAAGGCAAAAGGCACGGGGCAAAAGGCAAAAATTACGACGGCGGACGGCGCGGTTCCCGTCTTTAACTTTCGCCTCTCGCCTCCCGCCCCGTGCCTTTTGCCTTCCCCCTGGGCTCGTCGTATGATGAGACCAACTTTTTAGTCGGAGTCGTTTTCGGTTTGGCGTCGGTCGGAACGCGCCGCGTTCCGGTGGGCCGACTGCTGTTTGCCGCGCGGCGGGGAGTGTGGATGTCGAACGAACAGAGCGTGCGTGTTGAGCCGCCGGCAGCGATACCGGGCGGGGAGGTGTCGGTCGAGTGCTCGGGGTACGACACGAGCAACCTGCGCGAGTGCCG
>DASVSK010000805.1:0-6703 GCA_036388135.1 Pyrinomonadaceae bacterium
CAGAACCTTGCGAGCAACGGCTACGTCGTCGTCTCGATCAGCGCCAACGGCATCAACGCCTACGACAACAACGTCACCGACCTCGGGATGCAGGCGCGCGCCGAACTCATCCAGCGCCACCTCGCGCAGTGGAAGACCTTCAACACGGCGGGCGCCGCGCCCTTCGGCACGAAGTTCGTCGGCAAAATCGACCTCGCGCGCGTCGGCACGATGGGGCACTCGCGCGGCGGCGAGGGCGTCGTCAAGCACTTCGTCTACAACGCCTCGCAGGGCTCGCCCTACGGCGTCAAGGCGGTCTTCCCGCTCGCGCCCGTCAACTTCAACCGCCCCGTCGCCAACAACGTCCCGCTCTCGGTCGTGCTGCCCTACTGCGACGGCGACGTCAACGACAACCAGGGCGTCCACTTCTACGACGACGCGCGCTACAACGTCGCGGGCGACGCCGCCCCCAAGCACACCATCCAGGTGATGGGCGGCAACCACAACTACTTCAACACGGTCTGGACGCCGGGGATGTTCCCCGCCGGCACGGCCGACGACTGGGGCTACACCTCGGGCGGGAGCGCCGACGCGCAGTGCGGCACCGGCACGGGCAACCGCCGCCTGACGGCCGCGCAGCAGCGCGGCGTCGGCCTCGCCTACATCTCGGCGGTGATGCGCGCCTACGCCGGCGGCGAGACGCAGTTCCTCCCCTACCTGACGGGCGAGGCCGCGCCGCCGCCCTCGGCGCAGACCACCGAGCTGCACGTCTCCTACCACGCGCCCGACACGGCCGCGACGCGCCGCGACGTTAACCGCCTGCTCAGCGCCTCCAACCTGACGACGAACACGCTGGGCGGCGCGTCGTCGCAGGCCGGGCTGACGCCGCACGACCTCTGCGGCGGCCTGTCGCCCCAGCCGCAGCACTGCCTCGCCTCGACGCAGTCGACGGCGCGGCAGCCGCACACGACGCCGAGCGCGCGCGCCACCACCGTGCGCGGCCTGAGCCAGCTCCGCACGGGCTGGTCTTCCATCACCGCCAACTACCGCAACGACCTCCCGCTCGGGGCGCGCGACGTGAGCGGGTTCCGCTGGCTCACCTTCCGCGCCAGCGTCAACTTCGCCGACACGCGCAACCCCGCGGGCATCCCGCAGAACTTCACCGTGGTCTTGACCGACGGCACGGGGGCCACGTCCTCGCTCGCCGTCGCCAACTACGCGGGCGTGCTCTTCTACCCGCCCGGCTCGGTCGGGCCGGTGCCGAAGGTGCTTCTGAACACGGCGCGCATCCCCGTCTCGGCCTTCTCGGGCGTGAACCTCTCGGACATCCGCTCCGTCCAGTTCAAGTTCGACCAGAGCCCCGCGGGCGCGCTGCTCATCTCCGACGTGGCTTTCGCGTCGCCCCCGGCTCCGTAAGCCGCGCGGCCGAAAGGCCCGCCGCGGCGGCGGCCTGTCGGTCTATGGGGGAAGCCCGGCCGCGAGGCGGGGCGCATAACCGACAGCAGAAGGCGGGAGGATGAAAGTCAGCGTGACTTTCATCCTCCCGCCTTCTGCTTTACGCCCCCGCCGCCGGGCCCGCGGCTCTTACTTCGCGGCGGCGGCGGCCGACCCCGCGCCCTTGAGGTGCTTGTCGAGGAAGTCGAGGATGGCCTTGTAGGCCCGAATCTCGTTGGCCTTCTTGGTGAAGCCGTGCCCCTCGTTGTCGAAGACTACGTACTCGACCGTGCCGCCGCGCTTGCGGATGTTCTCGACTATCTCGTCCGACTCGGGCTTGATGACGCGCGGGTCGTTCGCGCCCTGCAGGACGATGAGCGGGCGCTTGATCTTGTCGGCGTGGAAGAGCGGCGAGGTCTCGCGCAGGAAGTCGAGCTGCGTCGAGGGGTCGCCGACCTCCTTGTAGAGCGCCTTGCGGAACGACTCCCAGTAGGGCGGGATGGATTGCAGCGTCCGCACCCAGTTCGAGACGCCGAAGAGGTCGACGCCGACGGCGAACTCGTCGGGCTTGAAGGCGAGCGCGGCCAGAACCATGTAGCCGCCGTAGGAGCCGCCCATGATGCCTATCTTCTGCGGGTCGACGTAGGGCTGCGACTGGAGGTACTTCTTCGCCTCGATGCAGTCCCACAGGGGCTCGCGCCCGTGCTTGCCGTCGTCGGCCGCGAAGAAGGTCTTGCCGTAGCCGGAGGAGCCGCGGTTGTTGACGCCGAGGACGACGTAGCCGTGGTTGACGAGGTACTGCACGAGCGCGCTGTAGCCGGTGCGCGTCTGCCCGCCGGGGCCGCCGTGGATGAGCAGCACGGCCGGGGCCTTGCGCGCGGCGTCGGCCCCGTGCGGCTTGTAGAGGATGTTGGGAATCTCCATCCCGTCGAACGACTTGTAGCGGACGACCTGAGAGTCGACGAGGTCGGCCGGGTCTATCTCGGGGTTGAGCGACTCGGTCAGCCTCGTCGCCTTCCCCGTCGCGAAGTCGTAGACGTGGAGGTTCGACGGCGAGCGGTCGCCGTTGAGGTAGAAGGCCATCAGCTTCTCGCTCGGCGAGATGTTGACGCCCGTGATGTCGCCGTCGGGCAGCTTCGGGAGCTGGACGGGCCTGCCGGTCTTCGTGTCGTCAACGCGGATGACGGTGCGCGCGTCCTGGTTGACGGCCGTGACGCGGTAGCGGCCGCCGCGCGAGAAGTAGGTGTACATCACGTCCCACGGGGCCTTCTCGACCGCCTCGGCCTTGCCCGTCGCCAGCTCGTAGCGCGAGACGTAGCGGAACTCCGCGCCCGCGTCCGTCAGGATGTAGAGGTGCTTCGAAGCCGGGTCGAAGGACGAGGGGACGTTGGCGACGTCGCCCTTGTGCTCGGTGATGTTCTTCAGTTGCTTGGTCTCGGCGTCGTAGAGGTAGACGTCCGAGTCGTTGGTCGTCGCGCCGTTCTTCTGGAAGGCGATGAAGCGCTTGTCGTTCGAGATGTCGCCGAACTCAAGTCCCGCATCGTCCCTGTAGACCAGCCGAGACTTGAAGTCGGGGAGCGTCATCTCGAAGACGTCGAAGAAGCGCGGGTCGCGCTCGTTCGTCGAGTAGAAGAAGGACTTGCGGTCGTGGCTCCAGCCCAGGAAGTCGGCCTTCGTCTTCTCGCCGGGCGTCAGGTCGCGCTCCGTGCCGTCGGCCTCGCGGACGTAGAGGTGGTTGTTCTCGTTGCCGCCGCGGTCGTAGGTGTAGATGAAGCGCTGGTCGGTGGGGAGGTACGAGACCGAGTAGGTGCTCTCCTTCGTCGAGGAGGTCAACTGCCTCGGCGCGCCGCCCGAGACGGGGACGGTGTAGACGTTGAAGATGCCCGTCCTGTTGTTGTGGAAGAGAATCTGCTTCTCGTCGGCGGAGAAGGACGAGCCGCCCACGCGCGTCGTGTCCATGAACTGCTCGATGGTGTAGCGCTTGACGGCGCGCGGGCGGGCGTCGGACGCCTGTGGCTTCGCGCCGGCCGCCCCTTGCGCGAGCGCGGACTGCCCGAGCGCCGACACGAACAGCGCGGCGAGCACGAGCGCCGCGCGGCGGGAACGTTTGATGTCTGTCATCTGGTAGTCCTCTGGTCTGTCAGGATAGTTTTTAGAAGGGTGAGGTTTCACACGTCAGGCGTCGCGCTCGGCGACCATCACGACCGAGTCGCGGAACGCGCCGCGCTTCCAGTAACGGCGCGGCAGGCGCGCCACCTCGCGGTAGCCCGCGCGCGCGAGCATCCGGAGCGAGGCGTCGTTCTCGGCGAACACCTCGGAGATGAGCATCCGCAGCCCCAGCACCTCGAAGGCGTAGCGGGTGCGGACGAGCGCGGCGTCCGTGCCGTAGCCGAGCCCGCGCGCCTCGGGCGGGCCGATGATGGTGCCCGACTTGGCGACGCCGTGGCGGTAGCTTATCTCGTGCAGCCCCGCCAGGCCGACGTGCTCGCCCGCCAGCGTCTCGACGGCGAAGAGGACGTCCGGAGGGTGGGGCCCCGGGTGGACGCACATCTTGTCGAAGAACTCGTCCTCGGCCGCGCGCGTCGTCGGCACGTCGCCCGAGAGGATCGTCTCCGTCACGTCCGGGTCGTTCATCCACAACTGCACGTTGGCCGAGTGCCGCCCCTTGTCGAGCGGCACCAGCCGCACCACCCTGCCCTCCCACCCGTAAGCCATCACGCCCACCTCCTGCCGCCCACCTCCGGCGCGGGGCCGCGACTATAAACCACGACGCGCAAGCGGGGGAAGGCGAAGGGCGGAAAGAAAGGGGAAAGGGGAAGGGTGAAAGTGAGGGCGGCGCTTCCGCGCCGGTTAGGTTAAATCAAGTCACGCCGCATGCGCGTCAGCACTCTCGCCCTTCGCCCTTCGCCTTTCACCCTTTCTTCAGTCCGCCGCCTCGACGCGGTCGCGGCCGGACTGCTTGGCGTGGTAGAGCGCCTCGTCGGCGCGTGCGATGAGGTCGTTGCCGGACTCGGCCGGGCCGAGCTGCGCCACCCCGACCGAGAGCGTGAGCGGGAACGTGCGCCCGCCGTCGCCGAAGAGGCGCGAGGAGAAGGCGAGGCGTATCTTCTCGGCGAGCGCGAGAGCGCCGTCGGCCGCGGTCTCGGGCGCGAGCACGAGGAACTCCTCGCCGCCGTAGCGGCAGACGACGTCCGAGCCGCGCACCGACTCGGTGAGCACGCGCGCCGCCTGCGCCAGCGCCGCGTCGCCCGCCGCGTGGCCGTAGGTGTCGTTGACCGCCTTGAAGAAGTCGACGTCTAAGAGGAGGCACGAGAGCGGGCGCTCGTAGCGCCGCGCCTCCGAGTGCTCGCGCTGGAGCGCGCGCTGCAAGCCGTAGCGGTTGAGCAGCCCCGTCAGCGCGTCCGTCATCGACATCTCGCTGGCGGCCTCGGCGCTGCGGCGCAGCTCCTCGGCGCGCTGGCGCAGGCGGTCGCGCTCGCGCTTGAGGCGGATGGCGACGCGGACGCGCGCCAGCAGCTCCTCGACGCGGTAGGGCTTCGAGACGTAGTCGTTCGCGCCGAGCGCGAGGGCGCTCACCTTCGTGTCGGTGTCGTCGAGGGCGGAGAGGAAGATGACGGGGATGTCGCGCGTGGCCGGGTCGCCCTTGAGCAGGCGGCACGCCTGGAGCCCGTCGAGCACGGGCATCATCACGTCGAGGAGGATGAGGTCGGGGAGCGTGCGGCGCGCGGCCTCGACCGCCTGGCCGCCGTCCTCGGCCGTCTCGACGCGGTACTCCTCCCACTCCAGCCTGCGCTTGATGAGCGCGAGGTTGGCCGGCTCGTCGTCGGCGACGAGGATGAGCGGCGCGGGCACCTCGCGCGCGCCCGCGCCCTCCTCCCCCTTTAACGTCTCGGATTCCATAAGCGCTGCCGGTACGCCTCTCGCGCCGCCGGGCGAACCCGGCGCTTGCGCTGCGGATGGAGGTTCGGGGCCGGGGCTCCGGGGAGGGCGTGGACAATGATAAAGGCAAACTTGAAAAGGCGGAAGTGCGGGGGCGCGCGACTCTCGCGCTTTCGCGCTCATTGCGGCTGGAGTGACTCGTAGTGCTCGACGAGGGCGGCGAGCTGCGCCCTCTCGGTGCTGGAGAGCCCCTTGAACTCGACGCCGAGTCCCATCCGTTCGAGCTGGTAGCGCACGTCGCCGTGGAGCGTCCTCTCGCCGGGCAGCCAGAACTTGATGTAGACGGTCTGGTCGCGCGGCGCGACCAGGTCGGTGCGGAGGAAGCAGCCGCCGACGCCGAGGTTGATGATGCGGTCGCGGAACGGGCAGTCGTCCGTCCACCCCCAGTAGACGTAGATGTCCACCGCCACGCGCTCGTGCTTGCGCTGTTCGGTAAAGGTCATGAGGTCTTTGTCTGCGCCGACGTTGTGAAGCCTGTGAGGTCTTCGAGAGGATAGACCTAACGCGCCGCCCGCCGCAAGCCCCCGCCGCGCCGCGCGACGGCGAAGCCCGCCGCATCGTCAGGGTCTCGCCGCGCGGGCGTTCGCGCGCGAGCCCGAATATTCTCGCGGCGCGTCGCGGAGGGTTGTGATAAGCTTCCGGCCTCCGGCGGAGTTTCTGTTTAAGCGCTAGAGACCGGCCCCTCAGGCAGACCGGGGGCGCGCCCGCACAAGTATCAAGTTCGAGGGAGGACGGCCGACGATGCGACGACGTGAGGGCGACGGCTGCCCCGTGTGGGGCGCGCTACAGGTCGTGGGCGACAAGTGGACGCTGCTCATCGTGCGCGACCTTCAGGGCGCGCCGCGGCGCACCACCGAGCTGCTCTCGCGCCTCCACCCCATCAGCAGCCGCACGCTGATGGACAGGCTGCGCGACATGGAGCGCGACCGCCTGATCGAGCGGCGCGACCTGGGCGGCAGCCCCCCGCACGTCGAGTACGTGCTGACCGAGCGCGGCCGCCTGCTCACGCCGCTGCTCGACGCGCTGCGCGCGGCCGGCGAGGCGCTCGACTGCAACGCCTGCGACGACCGCCTCACCCGCCACGACTCCTACTGCGACGCCTGCCCGCGCGCCGAACGCGCCGCCCCGACGCAGACGCCGCGCCGCACCCCGAGCGATGACTCAATCGTGCTTCTTTAAATCGACCACCGGAGAATTTACATGGATGGACAGGGTCGACAGGATGAAGGGATTGTTGATTTCAGGTTTTTGATTTGCGAATGAAGAGCCGAAGAGCCGCGGCTCTCGAATCAAAATTCTAAAATTCTTCTCACCCTGTTCGCCCTGTCCATCCGTGTGAGTCCGTCTTTCC
>DASVSK010000806.1:0-2252 GCA_036388135.1 Pyrinomonadaceae bacterium
CAGGGCGAGGTCTACAAGGCCACGCTCGGCGGCGGGCCGGTGGCGCTGAAGTGGTTCTTCCCGCACATGTCGTCGCCGGAGCAGCGCGCCGCCATCGAGCTGCTCGTCCGCAAAGGCCCGCCGAGCGAGCACTTCCTCTGGCCGCTGGAGATAACGACGGCGCAGGCGGTCGCCGGCTTCGGCTACGTGATGCCGCTGCGCCCCAAGCGCTTCAAGAACATCGTCGACCTGATGAAGCGCCGCATCGAGCCGACCTTCCGCGCGCTCGCCACCGCCGGCCTCAACCTCTCGCACAACTACCTTCTGCTCCACTCGCAGGGCCTGTGCTACCGCGACATCTCGTTCGGCAACGCCTTCTTCGACCCCGACAGCGGCGACGTCCTCATCGCCGACAACGACAACGTCTCGGTCGACGGCGCGGGCGTCCTCGGCGTCCTCGGCACGCCGCGCTTCATGGCCCCCGAGGTGGTGCGCGGCGAGGCCGTCCCCTCGACGCAGACCGACCTCTTCTCGCTCTCCGTGCTCATCTTCTACATGCTGATGGTCGCGCACCCGCTCGAAGGCCGGAAGGAGACCGAGATCAAGTGTCTCGACCTGCCCGCGATGACCAAGCTCTACGGCACCGAGCCGCTCTTCGTCTTCGACCCCGCCGACGACTCGAACGCGCCCGTGCCCGGCATCCACGAGAACGCGCTCGCCTTCTGGCGCATCTACCCGCAGTTCCTCCGAGACCTCTTCACGCGCGCCTTCACCGACGGCCTGCGCGACCCGCTCCACGGCCGCGTGCGCGAGAGCGAGTGGCGCGGCGCGATGGTCTCGCTGCGCGACGCCATCTTCTACTGCCCGCACTGCTCGCTCGAAAACTTCTACGACGGCCGGGCCGTCAAGGCGCGCGGCGGCGACCCCGGCCTCTGCTGGGCCTGCGCCGCCGCGCTGCGGCTCCCGCCGCGCGTGCGCATCGGCAAGTCGGTCGTCATGCTCAACTTCGACACGCGACTCTTCCCGCACCACGTCAACGAGCAGCGGCTCTACGACTTCTCCGAGCCGGTCGCGGCCGTGGCCGAGCACCCTTCGAGCCCCGGCGTCTGGGGTCTGAAGAATCTCTCGCGTGAGAAGTGGGTCGTCAGCACCGCGGGCGGGGCCGTCAGGGACGTCGAGCCGGGGCGCAGCGTCACCCTCGCGGTGGGCACGCGGATTCACTTCGGCGAGACGGAGGGCGAGGTCAGGCTGTAAAACTTCGGAAGCCCGCGTAAGAAGTCAGACCGTGAAACTGCGCGGGCGCGTGTGAACGGGAGCGGCCACCGCACACCACTTTCCCCCCGTAGCTTGACTTCGGCGCGGCGATTAACGTATGTTGCCTTCCCGAACAAAGCCGGGCTGGCTGACAGAATTTGCGTTCGCCCGCAATGCTCCTCCCCAGCCTTTTAAAAGCCGAATAACTGCCGACTAAAACAGTGACCCCGGTCGCCGCCGAGCGCCCGCCCGGGGCCGGCCCGAAGGAGTCTGCCATGTCGTTCCCTAAACCCGTCCGCCTCGCGGCCTGCGCCGCGGCCCTCGGGCTGGCCGCCGCCGCCCTCCTGTTCCACCACGGCCTCCCGACGGCGTCGGCGTCGCACACGCCCGACCCCACGAGCGTCACCATCGCCGGGAGCCTCCAGAGTGAACTCGGCTGCACGGGCGACTGGCAGCCCGAGTGCGTCAACACGCATTTGACCTACGACGCCAACGACGGCGTGTGGCAGGGCGTCTTCAACGTCCCGGCCGGCGACTGGGAGTACAAGGCACCCCTCAACGACAACTGGGGCGAGAACTACGGCAGATACGCCGCGCAGAACGGCTCCAACGTCCCGCTCAGCCTGGCCTCGGCGTCGAGCGTCAAGTTCTACTACGACCACGAGACCCATTGGGTGACGAGCAACAGGAACGCCGTCATCGCGGTCGCGCCGGGCAGCTTCCAGTCGGAGCTGGGCTGCGCGGGCGACTGGGACGCGGCCTGCCTGCGCTCCTGGCTGCAAGACCCCGACGAGGATGGCACGTACACGTTCGAGACGACGTCCATCCCCGCGGGCAGCTACGAGGCGAAGGTCGCGATTAACGAAGCCTGGGACGAGAACTACGGGCAGGGCGGCGCGGCGGGAGGGGGGAACATTCCCTTCAGCGTCGCGACGGCCGGCGACAAAGTGACCTTCAGCTACGTCGCATCGACGCACGTCCTCACCATCACGACGAGCACGCCCGCGGCCGCCGGGGAC
>DASVSK010000807.1:0-1974 GCA_036388135.1 Pyrinomonadaceae bacterium
CGGATTCCCTGCGCCGCTACGGCTACGTCTCCGACGCCACCTACGCAATCGCGGCCAGCGTCGGGCACCTTCTCGTCTTCAGCCTCATCGGGCTACTGCTCTACTGGCTGCCCACCCTGAGGAGCGTCGACGCGCAGACGCTCACCGGCTACACCCTCATCGTCCTCTACATCATGACGCCGCTCGAATACATCATGAACACTTTGCCCGCCTTCGTCAGCGCCGACGTCGCCATGCGGCAGGTCGAGAAGCTGGGTCTGTCGCTCCAGGACAAGTCTTCCGAGTCCATGACTCTCGTGCCGGCCGTCGAGCCCGCCGGCTACGAGAGCCTTGAGATGGAGGGCGTCGTCCACACTTATTACAGGGAGGATAAGGAGCAGAACTTCACCCTCGGCCCCATCAATTCCAGCTTCGGCCCCGGCGAGCTGGTCTTTCTCATAGGCGGCAACGGCAGCGGTAAAACCAGCTTCGCGAAGCTGCTGACCGGCCTGTACACGCCAGAGGCGGGCGTCATACGCTTCAACGGGC
The DNA here is from genome assembly GCA_036388135.1 of Pyrinomonadaceae bacterium. Lineage (GTDB taxonomy): Bacteria > Acidobacteriota > Blastocatellia > Pyrinomonadales > Pyrinomonadaceae > QHXN01. The sequence continues at coordinate 529 of DASVSK010000807.1, forward strand.
AGACCGTCACCGACGAGACCCGCGAGACTTACCGGCAGCTCTTCTCGGCGGTCTTCTCCGACTTCTACCTCTTCGACAAACTGCTCGGCCTGAACATCCCAGAACTCGACGCCAGGACCCGCGATTACCTTGAGCAGCTTCAACTGGCGCACAAGGTGCAGGTGCGAGACGGCAAGCTCTCGACGACCGAGCTGTCGCAGGGGCAGCGCAAACGGCTGGCGCTCCTGACCAGCTATCTCGAAGACCGGCCCTTCTACGTCTTTGACGAATGGGCCGCCGACCAGGACCCGCTCTTCAAGGAACTCTTCTACCGGCACATGCTTCCCGAGCTGAAGGCGCGCGGTAAGACCGTTCTGGTCATCAGCCACGACGACCGTTACTACCACCTCGCCGACCGTACGATGAAACTCGATTACGGCCAGCTCGTCTCAGAGCCCGCACTCGTTACGGCCGGCTCCGCCGCCGGACCGACGAAGGCGCTTTAGAGCGGCCTTCACTCCTCGTCGAGACGTCGCGCCCGTCTCGTCGGGGTCTCCGGCTCCGAGCCTCCGACAAGCCCCACCCGAGGTGACACCGTCATGTTAAATGCAGTCACGCGCGGGGTCAGCCCGCAGATATGCAACTGTGAATTGACCTACGTGCCCAGGCAGCCCATAGACCCTGAGAAGGCCCGCCGACAACATCGGGCCTACGAGCAGTGCCTGGAAGAACTCGGGCTGCGAATCGTCCCTCTTCCGGCGGAGCCCGGGCTGGCCGACTGTGTGTTCGTCGAAGACACCGCCGTCGTGACGGATGAGGTCGCGGTCATCACACACATGGGCGCGCGCACGCGCCGCCCCGAGGTGTGGTTGACGGCGGAAACCCTGTCAGGATTCCGCCCCCTCGAATTCATTAACGCCCGCGGCGGCACTCTGGAAGGCGGCGACGTGATGCGCATCGGTCGCACCTTCTACGTCGGCGTGTCCACGCGAACCAACGCCGACGGCATCGCCCAACTGCGGAAGATTCTTGGGCCTTACGATTATCAGGTCGTGCCCGTGGAAGTCACAGGCTGCCTCCACCTCAAGACCGCTTGCACCTACCTGAACAGAAACACCATTCTCGCGAACCCCTCCTGGGCGGACATGTCGCCGTTCCGCGGCTTCGACATCGTCGAAACGTTCCCGTCCGAGCAGTGGGGGGCCAACAGCCTGTCCGTCGGCGATTCGGTGATTCTTCCGGCCTCCGCCCCGCGTACGGCCGACGCCCTCCGCGAGCGAGGTTTCAACGTCTTGACCCTCGACATCTCGGAGCTGGAAAAGGCGGAGGCGGGCCTGACCTGCATGAGCATCGTTTTCAGTTGACCGGCCGCCCCGCAGGCCGCGAGTGGTATGCGCACAGACGCAACACCGAGTTGCGTTGCAAAGATTATTTTCAAGCGCGAAATTTCATCAAGTGCCTTTCGCT
>DASVSK010000808.1:0-8120 GCA_036388135.1 Pyrinomonadaceae bacterium
ACGCTGCCGGAGGAGAAGTCGGCCGCGCAGCGCTTCGTCGACACCGTCATCCGCCAGCAGAAGGACGAGGTGGCCGTGCTCACCTTCACCGGCGACGCCACGCTCGAACAGGGCCTCACGGGGAGCGTCGCGCGCATCCGCCGCGCCATCGAGCGCGTCGAGTTCACGCCGCCCTCGGGCTACGTCGGCGGCGGGGTGCTGGTCGGCACGCCGCCCATCTCGGGCGACAACCAGTCGCGCGCCGCCTCGACCGCCATCTGGGACGCCATCTGGGTCACCTCGCGCGAGGTGCTGGGCGAGAGTTCCGACAAGACGCGCCGCGCCATCATCCTCCTCTCCGACGGCGTCGACACCAGCAGCCGCCTCAAGCTGAACGAGGCCGTCGACTCGGCCCTCAAGGCCGACGCCATCATCTACTCCGTCGGCATCGGCGACAGCTTCAGCTTCGACGGCGTCGACGAGGGCTCCCTGCGCAAAATCTCCGAGCGCACGGGCGGCCGCGCCTACTTCCCGCGCAACGAGGACGACCTCCGCGTGGCCTTCGCGCAGATTCAGGAGGAGCTGCGCTCGCAGTACCTCATCGCCTACTCGCCCTCGAACAAGTCGAAGGACGGCACCTTCCGCAAGGTGCAGATCGAAGTCACCAACCCCGAGCTGAAGAAGCAGAACCTGCGGCTCACCTACCGCCAGGGCTACTTCGCCCGCAGCGCCGTCGACGCCAGGCCGAAAGGCGGCAGGCAGTAGGCGGGTGGCGGCAGGCAGTCGGGAAGAATAACCAGTAGCAAGCAACCGGAGGCGGCGAGTCTTTAACCTCGCCGCCTCCGATTCTTTCGGGCGGATTCCCGCGGGAAGTCTTCCGGTATTGGCCGCCCGCCGCCCGCCGCCTGCCGCCTTTTCCGGGTGACAACGCCGCTAACACTTTGTTATATTCGGACTTGCCCGGTGCCCGTGTCGTCCCGTGTGGGCCGGCCGGGGGGCGAGATCAAGAGGTGTCAGCGTCTCACCCATGTAAGAAGTTCCTAAGCCCTTCCTCTCGACATCTCAGCGGCAGCAACGCCCCCCGCGATGTACGCGCGCACGGTGCGGCGAAGACCCCACAGGTCTTTCACCCCTTCTGAAGAGTGAAAGTCATGCCCGTGTCAGAAATCCACCCCGCAGAGCGCCCCGCGCCGGAAGAGTATTTGAGCGCGTCGGTGCGCCAGCTCGAAGCCCTGACGGCGCTGGCGGCAGCGCCGCGCGAGGGGCGCGCGCTCGAAGAGCTTTTCGCGGGGCTCGCCGACACCATCACGGGTCTGACCGACTACCGCACCTGCCTCGTCCTGCTCTTCACGGAGGACGGGCGCGGCCGCCGCATCCTCTCCCACTCCGCGAACGTCCCCGAAGAGTACGTCGAGCAGGCGGGCTCGCGCCCTTACGCGCGCGAGGAGGTCGCGCGCCTCGTCGCGGGCGGCGTCCGCATCGAGGTCGGCGAGCTGGGCTACGCCGCCTACTACCCGCCGAGCCACTACCACCTGCTCGAAGAGTTCTACGCGCGCCGCTTCAAGTCCGGGCTGCCGCGCCCCGTCCCCGCCTACGGCCCCGGGGCGTGGCACGACGGCGACGAGCTGTTCGTCCCGCTCGTCACGCACGACGGCGAGTTCATCGGCCTCATCGCGCTCGACGACCCGCGCTCGGGGCGCGCGCCCGACCGCCGCAGCGTGCTGCCGGCCGTGGCCTTCGCGCGCCAGACCGCGCAGCTCATCGCGCGCCAGCACGACGCCGAGAAGCTGGCGGCGCAGGCCGAGCGCGAGGCGCTGATTAACCGCATCACGCGCGCCGTCCGCCAGTCCCTGGACGCCGAAGAGGTCTTCCGCGCCGCGACGCGCGAGCTGGGCCTCCAGCTCGGCGTCGACCGCTGCGCCCTCTTCATGCCCGACCGCGCGGCGGGCCGTGCGCGCGGCGTGGCCGAGTACGCCGTGCCGGGCGTGCCGACGGCCGCGAGCGAGTACCCCATCGCGCCCGTCGAGGGGCTCGTCAAGGCCATCCGCGGCACCGGCGTGCTCACCTTCGAGGACGTCGAGGGCGACCCGGCCGCGCGGGACGTCTACGAGCACATCCTGAAGAAACTCGGCACGCGCTCGATCATGTACGTCGCCGTCCGCGTGGGCGACGGCCTCCCGGGCTGCTTCGCCATCTCGACCGTGGCCGAGACGCGCCGCTGGCGGCCCGAGGAGGTGGCGCTGGCCCGCGCCGTCGCCGACCAGACCGGCATCGCGGTGCGGCAGGCCGAGCTCTACCAGAGGGCGGAGGCGACCTCGGCGCGCGAGGCGCTCGTCAACCGGCTCGGCCACGCCATCCGCGCCTCGCTCAACCTGCCCGACGTGCTGCGCGCCGCCACGCACGAGCTGGGTCAGGCCCTGCGCGCCTCGCGCGTCTACATCCGCCCCTACGACCCGGAGCGGCCCGCCGACTCGCCCGTCATGTACGAGTACCTGGCCGCGGGCACGGGGCCGGGGCGCGCGCCCGCGGCCGGCATCAGCTTCCACCTCCCCGTCGGGCGTCACCTCATCGAGACGCACCGCACGCTCGTCATCGACGACGCCGTCAACTACGACGCCGGGACGCCGGAGATGAACGCGCAGGTGAGGGAGCTGGCGAACTCGAACGGCGGGCTCTCGAAGATCGTCTGCCCGCTCGTCGTGCAGGGGCGCTTCCGCGGCGCGCTCTGCATCCACCAGACCGACCGGCTGCGCCGCTGGACGCGCGACGAGGTGGCGCTCGTCGAGTCGGTCGCCGCGCAGCTCGCCACCGGCATCGCGCAGGCCGAGCTGTTCGAGATGGTCGAGCGCGCCAAGCGCGACTGGGAGACGACCTTCGACGCGATGTCGGACGGCATCTTCATCTTCTCGAACGACCGCCGCCTGATGAGGGTCAACCGCGCGGGCGCGGGGCTGGAGTCGGCCGAGCCGCAGGAGCTGCTCGGCCGCCGCTGCTGCGACATCCTACGCTCGGGGCGCGGCGAGGGCTGCATCGTCGAGCGGGTGACGGCCGAGCGCCGCCCCGTCACCATCGAGTACACGCCCGAGCGCCTCGGGCGCACGCTCCTCGTCACGGCCGAGCCCGTGGCCGAGCAGTCGGGCCAGCTCGGCACGGTCTGCACCGTGCGCGACCTCTCGGAGCTGCGCCAGATAGAGGCCGTCGCTCGCGAGCGCCAGTCGCTGCTCGAACACGTCCTCGAGAGCGCGCGCGAGAACATCGCCGCGGTCGACCCCGAGGGGCGGATGATGTGGATCAACAGCGCGGGCGCGGAGATGTGCGGCTACGCGAAGGAGTCGCTCATCGGGCTGCACTTCAACGTCCTGATCGAAGAGTCGGAGCGCGCCGCGGCCCAGGAGCGTTTCCTGCGCACGCTGGCGGGCGAGCCGCAGACGGTCGAGCTGCGCCTGCTCCGGCGCGACGGCGAGCTGCGCCACACCGTGACGGACTCCACGCCGCTCGTCATCGACGGCCGCACGACGGGCGTGCTCTCCATCACGCGCGACGTGACCGAGCAGCGCCTCGAACGCGAGCGCGCCGCGCAGGCCGACAAGCTGCGCGCGCTCGGCCAGCTCGCCTCGGGCGTCGCGCACGACTTCAACAACGCGCTCGCCGCCATCCTCGGCCGCGCGCAGCTCCTGCGCCGCTCCTCGCCCGACGAGCGGCTCTCGCGCGGGCTCGACATCATCCTCACGGCCGCCGAGGACGCCGCGGCCACCGTGCGCCGCATCCGCTCGTTCGCGCGCCAACTCCCCGGCGACGGCCACGCGGAGGTGGGCGTGCTGGAGCTGCTGCGCGACGCCGTCGAGATAACGCGCACGCGCTGGGAGAACGACGCGCGCGCGCGCGGCCTCAGCTACGAGGTGACGGTCGAGGGCGACCCGGCGCTCCACACGCGCGGCAACGCCTCGGAGCTGCGCGAGGTCTTCGTCAACCTCGTCGTCAACGCCATCGACGCGATGCCCGCGGGCGGCCGCCTCTCCGTCGACTGCCGCCGCCGCGGCGAGCGCCTGCTCCTGCTCTTCGCCGACACGGGGACGGGGATGGCCGAGGAGGTGCGCGCGCGCATCTTCGAGCCCTTCTTCACGACCAAGGGCGTACACGGCACGGGGCTCGGGCTCTTCGTCTCGTACGGCATCGTCGAGCGCCACCGCGGTCACATCTCGGCCGCCTCGCGGCCCGGGCGCGGCACCACCTTCACCCTCGCCCTGCCGCACGTGGAGCCCGCGCCGCGCGTCGCGGCCGACGCCGCGCGCCCGCTCTCCGTCCTCGTCGTCGACGACGAGGAGCACGTGCGCGAGACGCTGGCCGAGATGGTCGAGGTGCTGGGCCACACCGTCCGCCGCGCCGACGGCGGCCGCGCCGCGCTCGCCGCGCTGGCGGAAGGTGACTTCGACCTCGTCTTCACAGACCTCTCGATGCCCGAGATGGACGGCTGGGAGGTCGCGCGCGAGGTGCGCCGCCGCTCGCCGCGCACGCGCATCGCCGTCGTCACCGGCTACGGCCGCGAGGCCGCGCGCACGCAGGGCGACGCCCCCGCCGACACCGTCATCGGCAAGCCCTTCGACTTCGCGCAGGTCGAGGAGGTGTTGACGCAGCTCGGGGGGTGAAGGTTAAAGGTCAGGGGTAAAGGGGAAGGGGTAAGGGAGGACGAAAAGTCTTTCCCTTACCCCTTCCCCTTTACCCCTGAACCCGTCTTACCTCTCGCCGCGCTCCATCTCGACTTCGGTTTCGAGGGACACGACGAGGTTGCGGACGCTGGGCTGGTCGATGGGCTCGACGAGGCGGAGTGCTTCGTCGAGGACGCGGCGCTGGTGCTCGGGCCAGTCCGGCTTTCCGACGACGCAGCCGAACTCGCCCGCGTAGTAGGCGGCGCGCGGGGGCCGCGCTCGCTCGACCGCCGCGCGGTCGACGGCGAGCATCATCGTCGGGATGCCGGCCGACTCGATGCCGCGCGCGGCGATGGACAGGGTCTGGTGGCAGAGGCGCGAGGCCGGGACGAGCAGGACGGCCTGCACCTCGTAGCGGCGGACGCGCCCGACGAGCTCGGGGAGCCCGGTCGCGGCGAAGCGCGCCGCGTTGGGGATGAAGCCGCAGAGGCTCCAGAAGACGGGGTTGAGCTGGCCGATGATGCCGTTGCCCTCGAACTCCTTGAGGCGGTCGATGGGCACCTGCGAGTTCATATCCGCCCGGACGGCCGCCGGGTCGTAGCCGCGCGCCGTCCACTTCAAATCGTCGGGGCCGACCTCGATGGGGATTTCGCGGAAGGAGGCGTCGCCGCCGAAGGTCCTGGTGTCGAAGGGCTCGGTGCCGTCGACGTAGGCCCCGGCGGAGGTGACGAGCGCGAGGTTGAGCATCGGGAGCGCGCGGCGCGCGGGACGGAAGGGCGCGCGCCGGTTCTCGACCCAGGGGTAGTGCCCGCCCACGTCGTCGCCGCGCAGCTCGTTGATCTGCTTCCAGCGCGCGTAGCGGTCGCGCCACTCCTCCGCCTGTTCGAGTATCTCCACTTCCAGGGTTCTCCTTCTCCGAATTGTGGTGCCGTTTCGCCCGCGCAGATTCTAAATCACAAGGGCGCGGTCAATCTAGCGCCGGGGGGAAGTCGCCTTCAGTCGTAGTCCGTCACGCCGGGCAGGAGTCGGATGAGGGGCGGCGTGAAGTCCGCGGGCTGTGCCGCGTCGCGCGGGTCTTCGGCCGACGCGAGCCAGGAGAGCGAGCGGGAGAGCTGCGCGAGGTAGTCGCCGACGTCGAGCGACATGAAGCGCTCCGCGCCGAGGCGCGCGAACTTCTCCAGGGCCATCCCGTACATCCTGCGCGCCGCGCCGCGGCGTCCGATCTCGATGTGGTGGAAGACGACCGCCGACTGGATGAGCGCCTGGAGGAAGAGCTTCTCGCGCGGGCCGCAGTCGTCGCGCCAGCGATCCTCCCAGGCGTCGTGCGCCGCGTGGAACTCGCCCTCGTTGTAGAGGTCGATGCCCGCCAGGTACTCCGGCGGGTAGGCGCGGGCGTGCTCCTCCGTGTAAGCGTCCATGAGCGGAAGGGAGAAGGGGTTGCTCCATTGCTTCATCGGCTCATTGGTTCAATGAAAAAATGAGCCGATGAAGCAATGAAGCAACCCCTTCCTCAGTACCTCGGGATTGACGGGTCGACTTCCGCAGACCAGCGGTCGATGCCGCCCGCGAGGTTGAAGACCTTACGGTGTCCCTGGCGCGCGAAGAAGGCGCAGACCTGCGCGCTGCGTATGCCGTGGTGGCAGATGAAGACCGTCTCGCGCTCCGGGTCGAGCGACGGTGCCCACTCGTTGAAGAGGCTCAGGGGGAGGAGCCGCGCGCCCTCGACCCGCGCCACCTCGTACTCCTCCGGCTCTCGCACGTCGATGAGGAGCAGGTCGTCGCCGCCCCTCACGCGCTCCCCGAACTCCTTCGGCGTTATCGTCTTGAAACTCATCCGAAACCCCCGGCGGAAAAATTAGCAGCCGCGGGTCGGGTAACGCAAACGCGCGCGCGCCCGCGTCGTCGGCGCGCGGCGGCGAGGAGCGGAGCCCGGTCGACCCGTCCGACTACGCCGACTCCAGTGTGAAGTCGGCGACGAGCGGGAGGTGGTCGGAGGCGACGAGCGAGAGGCGGCTGCGGTGGAGCGTGAGACGTTCGAGCCGGAGAGCGTGGTCGTAGTAGATGTGGTCGAGGTGGAGGAAGGGGAGCGCGCCGGGGTAGGTGCGGCGCGTGCGGAGGTGCTGGCGCAGGTCGGCGCTGCGCAGCTCCTGCGAGAGCAGGCGCGAGGCCAGCCCGTGCGTCCACTCGTTGAAGTCGCCGAGGACGACGCGCGGGCCCTCAAGCTTCGGGTCGCGCAGGATGGAGTCGCCGACGAGCTTGCGCCCCTGGTGGCGGCGCTCGACGAAGGCGGTGCCGAGGTGGACGTTGAAGAGGTGGATGACCGGCGCGGTCGGCGCGCCCAGCGCGAGGTCCGTGCGCAGCGCGCCGCGCGGCTCCTGCCAGCGCCAGGTGATGTCGTAGTTGTGGCAGTGCGCGACGGGCAGGCGCGTGAGGACGACGTTGCCGTAAGCGCCGCCGCGGTGCTTGCGGTTCTCGCCGAGGTGGAACCGGCAGCCCAGCTCCTCCGCGATGAAGCGCGCCTGGTGCGCCTCGCGCGACGAGTCGGAGTCGACGCTCACGACCTCCTGCAAGGCGATGACGTCCGCCTCGATCTCGCGCAGCACCGCCGCGATGCGGCCGGGGCGCTCGCGCCGGTCGAGCCCGACACACTTGTGTACGTTGTATGTGACGACCCTCAGCCGCCCGTCCTTCGTCATCGTCCAGACACCCCCGGCCTACGTCTCAAGAGTCCGCCACGCGCGGCCGCGCCTCAACCGCCGAGCAGCTCGCCGACCCTCATCTCGAAGCCCGCCAGCACCGCGCCCTTAATCGTGTCCGACTCGCCCAGCTCCGCCAGCGCGTAATGCCTCTTCCGCAGCACGAGCTGCGCGACGGTTCGCTCCTTCGCGTCAACTATCCAATACTCGCGCACGCCGTTCTTCTCGTACAACTCACGCTTCCTGATCGTGTCATGTTTCACCGAACTCGGGGAAAGAATCTCCACGAGAAACGGCGGAACTTCTTCAACCCTTTTCGCGGCGGATACGCGCTCCGCCTGCCTCCTGTTAAGGAAGAAGATGTCGGGCTGGGCGACCTCTCCGGTCGGCAGGATGACGTCCAGCGGCGAAGGGTACACCTTGCCGACGGCGTTCTCCTTCACGAAGGCGTGTAGCGCGACGAAAATATTCGCCAGGGTGGTCTGATGCGGGACGGTTGGTGTTGGCGCCATGATGATCTCCCCGTCGATGTACTCGGTGGGAAGAACGGACTCGGGGAGCGACCAGAACTCTTCGATGGGCGCTCGGCGGCGGATGAGGCGTTCTTCGTTCGCCTGCTCTAAGACTTCCGTTGCCATCTCGTTAAACTCCCCGGGGTCGTGGCGGCCCCCGTCGAAGGTGAATCGGGTGCATTTTAAAAAAGGCGCGAGGTGGTTTATTGTCGCCGCTGAGGTTCGGCGTGGCAAGCCACTGATGTTGGCGACGCCGCGCCGCACGCGAATTCCGGCGGGAGGTGACA
>DASVSK010000809.1:0-2403 GCA_036388135.1 Pyrinomonadaceae bacterium
TCATCGAGGCCGCGCCCGCGGCCTCGCCCAACATGACGGCCGTCCCCGTGCCGACGCCGCTGGCCGGCGAGTTCACCGTCGCCAGCTACAACATCGAGAACTTCAACAACAACGCCGCCCAGCGGCAGAAGGCCGCGCTCACCGTCCGCAACGTCCTCCACTACCCCGACATCATCGGGCTGGTCGAAATCTTCGACCTCGCGGACTTGCAGGCGCTGCGCAACCAGATCAACAGCGACGCCGTCGCCGCCGGCGACCCGAACCCGCAGTACGAGGCTTATCTCATCGAGGCGGACGGCACGAGCGAGGATAACGACCAGGACGTCGCCTTCCTCGTCAAGACCTCGCGCGTCTCGGTGACGGGCGTCACGCAGGAGCGCGAGGAGGAGACCTTCGTCGAGCCGGGCACCGGCAACACGGCCATCCTGCACGACCGTCCGCCCCTCGTCCTCGACGCCACGGTCGACCCCTCGGGCCCGAACCCGCGGCGCGTCCTCGTCATCTCGAACCACCTCCGCTCGTTCATCGACAGCGACCTGGTGGCGGGCGACGGGCCGCGCGTGCGCGAGAAGCGCAAGAAGCAGGCCGAGTCGCTCGCCGACCTCCTCGACACGCTCCAGGACAACAACCCGGGCGTGCCCGTCATCTCGGTCGGCGACTACAACGCCTACCAGTTCAGCAGCGGGCTCGACGACTCGATCAGCGTCATCAAGGGCACGCCGAGGCCAGACGAGCAGATCGTCGTCGACCAGAGCCCCGACCTCGTCGACCCCGACTTCTACAACCTGGTCGACAACCTGCCCGTCTCCGAGCAGTACAGCTTCATCTTCGAGGGCACGCCGCAGGCGCTCGACCACCACATCGTCAACACGGCCGCGCTCAACCGCAACACGCGCATCGCCATCGCGCGCGTCAACTCGGACTTCCCCGAGAACCCGCCCGCGACCTACGCCTCGAACGCCTCCACGCCGGAGCGCAACTCAGACCACGACCCCGTGGTCTCCTACTACACGCTCGCCGCGGGTCAGGCCGCCGGCTCGCTCATCATCAGCGAGTTCCGCTTCCGCGGCCCCAACGCGGGGCTGGAGGAGGTCGGCCCGGCCACGGGCGGCATCGACACCGGCGGCCCCAGCGCGCCGGGGACGGCCGCCGAGAACGACGAGTTCATCGAGTTCTACAACAACACGGACGCCGACATCACGGTCTCGGCGCTCGACGGCTCGGCCGGGTGGGCGCTGGTGGCCTCGGACGGGCAGGTGCGCTTCATCATCCCGAACGGCACCGTCATCCCCGCCCGCCGGCACTTCCTCGCCGTCAACACCGACGGCTACTCGCTCTTCGACTACGCCGCGCCCGACGAGGTGCTGCTGCCCGACGGCGTGACGAGGGCCGGCGGCTACAACCTCGACATCCTCGACGAGTCCGGCGTCGCGCTCTTCCGCACGGCGAACCCCTCGTCCTTCACGGCCGCGGAGAGGCTCGACGCGGCGGGCTACATGAGCGTGCCCGAGCTTTACCGCGAGGGCGCGGGGCTCCCCGTCGGGGCCGAGGTCGGGGGCGAGCTTGAGTACAGTTGGCTCCGCCAGATGTGCGCCTTCGTCCAGGGCGTCGGCTGCTCGACTATGGGCACGCCGAAGGACACCGGCGTCAACGCGGCCGACTTCGTCAGCGTCGACACCACGGGCGCGACGCAGAGCCTCGGCGCGCCGGGCCCCGAGGGGCTGACGAGCCCCTACCAGCGCAACGACGAGTTCCCCGTCGTGCTGCTCGACAACCAGCGCACCGCGTCGCAGCCGCCGAACCGCGTCCGCGACTTCAACGACACGGGCGAGAACAAGTCGTTCGGCACGATGTCGATCCGCCGCACGGTGACGAACAACACGGGCGGCCCCATCACCTACCTCGCCTTCCGCGTCGTGCAGATAACGACGTGGCCGCAGACGCCGGCGCTGGCCGACCTGCGCGCGCTCGACTCCGGCGACATCACCGTGACGCTCAGCAACGGCACGGAGGTCGACGTCAGCGGCACCTACGTCGAGCAGCCGCCCGTGCAGCCCAACGGCGGCGCGCTCAACTCCTCGCTCGGGGTGGGCGTCATCAACCTGGGCGGGGCCACGCTCCAGAACGGCGAGACGGTCAACGTGCAGTTCCTGCTCGGCGTCGAGAAGACGGGCTCGTTCCGCTTCTACATCAACGTCGAGGCGTTCGACGAGTCCGTCCCCGCGGCCGCGCCCGAGTGGGCCGTGCCGACGCTGAATAGGCAGAGGTCGCTGAAGTCGCAGCCGGGCTTCGGCGTCAAGAACGCCCCGCGCCAGAGGGCGCGCGGCCGCGGCCGCGCTCGCTAGGCCGCCGACCCGAACGGGCCGGCTACTCTGCCGGCCGCGAGAGGCCGGGCCGAAGGGT
>DASVSK010000810.1:0-4276 GCA_036388135.1 Pyrinomonadaceae bacterium
GTCATGACGAGTAAAGCGAGGAGCGGCGCGAGGAGGAGCCCCCCGACGCGCGCAACGGAAGAAGGTGGAAACATCTGACCCCTTGTTCGACTGAAAGAGCTTAGGGCGCGGGCGTCGCCGCCGCCGCGGCCGAGACGCCGACCGCCGGGCTCAGGCGGACGGACGCGCCCTCGCGCGAGACCTTGACGCGCACGCGCGAGTCGGGGCGCGCCGCGGCGTCCGATTCGTAAGTTATCGTGTAGGCCGTGCGCAGTTGCGAGGCCACGTCGTCGTAGGCGCGCTGCAACTGTTCGAGCCGCGTGATGGGGTAGTAAGTCCCGCCCGAGACCTCGGCCAGACGCCGCCCCTCCTCGTCGGCGCGCGAGGTCAGCTCAAGGAATCTGGCTCGCGTCGGGTCGAGCGTCGCGCCGACCGACGCGCCGCCCGAGGAGGGCATGAGCCCCGAGGGGACGTAGAGCGGGTAGACGATTGCGCCCGTCTCGTGGATGGCGTCGACGATGGAGGGGAAGGTCAGGAACGAGCGGTTGTCGTCGCCGTCGGAGAGGACGACGACGCCGGTGCGCTCGCCGCGCAGCGGGCGGAGGACGTTGACGAGCGAGTAGCCGAGCGCGTCGTAGAGCGACGTGGCCCCGCCCGCCTGGATGTCCTTGATGCGCTCGGTGAGGACGCGGCGGTCGGAGGTGAAGTCGGAGACGAGCTGCACGTCGTCGCGGAAAGAGACGATGGCGATGCGGTCCTGCGGCCCGGCCGTGTTGAGGAAGGCGAGCGCCGCCTTACGTATGAAGTCTATCCGCTCCTCGACGCTCCCCGAGACGTCTAAGAGCAGGACGAGGTTGAAGGGCGCGCTGGCCGGCGCGACCTCGCGCACGGCGCGCTCGACGCCGCCCTCCGTGACGCTGAAGTCCTTCGCGGTGAGTCCGGAGATGGCGCGCCCCGCGCGGTCGGTGACGCGCGCCTGCACGCGCGCGAGCGAGGGGCCTGCGGCGGCGCGCACGTCGAAGGGGCGCGCGGCGCGCGAGCCGAGCGTGGGGCCGCCCCCGCGTCGGCCGAGCGTCTCGGCGTAGTCGCCGACGAGCCGCGGCGCGACCTTGCGGATGGCGTCTATCAGTTCGGTGTCGCCGCTGCGGATGATGGCGCGCGCCGCCTCCGTGAGCGTGCGCTCGCGCAGGTCGGACGGGACGCGGGCTTCGTCCTTGACGCCGAAGAGCACGACGCCGCGCGCCGTCTCAAGGCTCAGCCGGACGCGCAGGTCGTCCGCGGCCTTCTCCGCCTCGGCGCGCGCGGCCGCGGCGCGCTTCTTCGCCTCTTCGGCCTTCTCGCGCGCGGCCTTCCTGTCGGCTTCGCCCGCGGGCGCGGCCTTCGCTTCCGTCGCGGCGGCGGCCTCGGCCGCCACGTCGCCTTCGGGCTCGCCCGCGGCGGCCTCTTCCTCCCGGCCCCGCTTCTCACCCTTCTCGTCGGGGAAGCGGCCCTCTATCTCGAAGACGCCGCCGCGCCTTGACTTCACCTTCGGCAGCTCGACCTCGCTGAAGAAGCGCGGGCGGCTGAGCGTCCAGCGGAAGCTGTAGCGCAACGCCTCCAAAGGCACGTCGGCGCGTATCGTCCCGGTGTCGGTCTTCGCCTCGGCTGAGGCCAGGTTGCCGACGAGGTCGACCGCGCCCGCCTCGGTCTCGACGTAGACGCGCGAGCGCGAGGGCACGCGCACCAGGAGGTCTATCCGCTCGCGCTCGACCTGCGCCGCCGACGCGACGACCTTCCTGCCGTCCGACGGCCGCGCCGCCGCGCCCTCGCGCCCGACCTCGACCTGAACCGAGCCGCCGCCCTGCGTCACGCGCACGTCCCTTTCGCCCACGCCCAGCCCCGCGGCCGAGGTCGCGCGCAATGAGACACGCTTCAGCCCGTCCTCCGCCAACACCGTCACGCGCCCCGTGCGGTTCTTCACACGCAGCTCGACGGGCCCCTGCGCGTCCAGCTCGCGCTCGAACCCCGGCGCGGACGTCTGCGCCCACGCGCACGGCGGCACTACCGCTAACGCGATGACGACGAGGAGGGCGATTTTCTTAAGGCGGGAGACGCGGCCGGACGGCTCCGCGGCGGGGACTCGGTAAAGCATAGGCTGAAATCTTGCCCGCCTGGCGCGCGGGGGTCAAGCGGAGGAAAGTAGGTAGCAGGCAGTAGACAGTAGTCAGTAGTCAGTAGTCAGTAGAAAATCCTTCTGAGCCGGTACGTCCGGATGTCAGCGTCAACGACCGCGGCGCGGAGCGCTACTGTCTACTGTCTACTGACTACCGTCTACTTTTCCTCACCCTTTCCTCTTGTGTATGTACTCGCTGATGGCGTCGCGCAGCTCCGCGGCCTGCTCCTCGTTGAGGGTGCCGGTGACGGCGCGGCCGTCCTGGAAGCCGATGACGGCGACGCGGCCGTCCATCTGGAAGTTGAAGGTGAAGTTGCTGCCGTTCTCCAGCTCGAAGACGAGCGCGGGCGAGACGCTCGCCGCGCTGTTTGACTCAAGTGGCATCTTTTGCCTTCTCCGTACGCTCGGGAAAGTTTAGGTCGGGAACCGGCGCGCGCGCCGCGTCAGGTAAAAGTCCGCGAAGCTCGCACCGGCGGCGTCATTTTAACAGAGTCGCGCCGGACGCGCAGTCTGATCGTAAACTTTACGGACGCGCCCGCGGGGCTAAAGCCGGGCGTCTTTGACGAACCGCGGGTGCCCCCCGCGCATCTCAATTGTTGTACGCGCGAAGCTGACCTCTCCACGATTTTCGGTCTATAATCTTCCAAAGTTCGGCCGGGCGGTTTCGAGTTCAAATATGAAACAGCAGAAGACCAAACTCGCCGTGTTCGCCGTCGTGCTCGCGGGGCTCGTGACCTTCTCCATGCTCTTCGCGGTCGGCGGCCTCGGCCAGTCGCAGGCGGGGGCCCGTCCGGCCACGGCCGCCGCCGTCGTGCAGCCCCTCGTCGTCGAGAGGAGGACGGACGTCGTCGCCCCCGCCGCCCCGGAGAAGAAGGACACCTCGCTCTTCGCCGAAGCGGCCGCGCGCAACACGGCGCTGAAGTACGAGCTGGGCTGGGCCTTCGGCGGGAAGCAGCAGCGCGGCTGGTACCTCTACACGCCGCTTATCTCGCGCATGCTTGAGGTGGACGGCGCGGCTTCGGTCGGTGCGTCCGGCGACTTCGCCGCGGCGCTCTCGCGCTGGCAGAAGCGCGCGGGGCTCCAGCCGAGCGGCGTGCTCGACGGCGAGACGCTCTACCGAATGGTCTCCGAGTGGCAGGGCGCGCGCCTCAAGCATAAGGCGCACGCGCGCCCCGAAGAGCTTCTGCTCGCGCCCACGTCGGACTTCTACGACCCCTCGCGCCCCGACGCGCTCCGCCAAGTCGAGCGCGAGACCTACGCCGCCTACAGGCGCATGGTCGCGGCCGCCGCCGCCGACCCCTCGCTGGGACTGAAGCTCACGGCCGCCGGCGAACTCGCGCCCGAGGAGCGCTTCCTGAAGATAGTCTCCGCCCACCGCTCGCCCGAGTACCAAGCGCGTCTGCGCGCGCAGTCGCCCCACTCCGGCCGCGCCGGCCTCGCCGTCAACAGCCCGCACTTCACGGGGCGCGCCCTCGACCTCTACGTCGGCGGCGAGCCGGTCGAGACCAAAGACTCCAACCGCGCCCTACAGGTGCAGACGCCCGCCTACCGCTGGCTCGTCAGGAACGCCGAGCGCTTCGGCTTCCGCCCCTACTACTACGAGCCCTGGCACTGGGAGTACGTCGGCACCGGAACTGTTATAAACAAATAAATTGGCCGTCGGTCGCCTGACAATGTGCCCTTTTTATTGCGGGCGGCCCCTCTCCCTCAGCCAGGTCGAGCGTTCGACTCACACGCCGATGTACTCAATTACCCTGATGTGAAGTAACGAACCGAAGCTGCTACACTCCCCCGTCTGACACGCTTTGGAGGCAGTAAGTGTACACAAAAATCCCCGGGTCAGTGCGCGACTCGAACGGGCTCGACCGGGTACTGAGAAGGATCGCGCGCGGGGAGGCGTTTGACGACGCGGAGCTGCTCCCGTTCCTGACGCAGGAGTCGAAGCGCGAGCGCTACCGCGCCAACCTGGCACTGGCCGAAGCCTTCTACGCGCGCCACGAGCGCGGGGCGGATGCGGCGCGGAGCCTCAAGCGCTCGCGTGACTGCGCGGCGCGCGCCCTGCTGCTCTCGCGCTACTCGCCCGAGCCACTGCCGCAGGTCCTGCGCGCCGACGCGGTCGTCGGTGACGCCCGGGCGGCCGGGGAC
>DASVSK010000811.1:0-2743 GCA_036388135.1 Pyrinomonadaceae bacterium
GGCCGCGTCATGCTCATCGACTTCGGCATCGCGCGCTGGGTCGCGCCGCAGGAGAAGGGCGTCACCGCCGTCGGCACGATGGGCTACGCGCCGCCCGAGCTGTTCAGCGGGAAGGCCGAGGCGCGGACGGACATCTACGGCCTGGGCGCGACGATGTTCCACCTGATGACCGGCTCCGACCCGCAGGACAACCCGCTGCTCATCTTCGACTTCGCGAAGAACCCCAGCCCGCGCCAGATCAACCCCGCCATCTCGAACGAGATGGAGTGGATTCTGATGAAGTCGGTCGAGTACGAACCCGAGCGCCGCTTCCGCTCGGCCGCCGAGATGCGCGACGCGCTCCAGCAGCACGTCGAGCGTCTGAGGGCGGGCGCGGTCACTTACGGCGTGGTGCGCGGCGCGCAGGAGCAGAGCGTGCGCACGCTCGCCGTCGAGCGCGTCTTCTGCGGCTTCTGCGGCAAGTCGATCTCGTCGGAGGACGTCTTCTGCCCGCACTGCGGCGCGCGCCAGCCCATCGCGGCGGCGAGCGCGTCTTTGCGCGCCGCGCGCGCCACCGCGCGGCTCGTCGTGGCCGGGACGACCGAGCTGGACGCGACCTTCCTTCTCAACAAGGAGACCAACCTCGTCGGGCGCACCGACCCGCAGTCGAACATCTTCCCCGACGTAGACCTCTCGCGCTTCGACCCCGAGACGAAAATCTCGCGCCGCCACGCGCGCGTCTGGCGCGAGGGCGACACCTTCCTCGTGGAAGACCTCGGCTCGGTCAACGGGACGGTCGTCAACGACGCCGTCCGCCTGGGGCCCCGCAAGCCGCGCGCTCTCGCCAACGGCGACCGCCTGCGCCTCGGCGAGACGACGCTCCACTTTCTCATCGGATAAAGTAGACAGCAGACAATAGTCTGTAGCCACCAGTCTCCGCTTGACGGAACTCGGCACCGGCATCCGGACGTTTCACCTACGACGGTTCTTCTACTGACTACTGACTACTGTTTACTGTCTACCGTTTTTAAATGTCTGTACAACTGGAACGAGAGGGAAGGGGCGTGACGGCGGCGCGCGCGGGCGTAGGGCGCGGCGCTTCGGCGGCGCGCGGCGTGGTCAACTTCGAGCGGCTGCGCGCGCCGTTCTCGCTGCGGTGCGGCGCGCTGCTCATCGACTACATCATCGTCGTCGGCATGCTGGCGCTGGCGACGCTCCTGGCGCGCGTCTTCGCGGACGGGCAGCGCGGCAGCGCCTTCTTCCTGACCGCGGGCTACATCGCCACGGCGGCCGTCGCCTTCCTGAACTTCGTGGTCATCGCCAACCTGAGCGGCCGCACGCTCGGCAAGTGGGTGGCGGGCCTGCGCATCGAGCGCAAGGACGGCGAGGTGTTGAGCGTCAGGCGCGCCCTGCTCCGCCACCTCGTCGGCTACCCGCTGACGCTCGTGACCCTCGGCCTCGGCTTCCTCGTCGCGGCCTTCGACCCGCAGGGGCGCGCCCTGCACGACCGGCTCGCCGGCACCGTCGTCGTGCGCAGCCGCCCGCCCCGCCCGGCCACGCGGCGCTGAACAGGCGCGCCCCGCCCCGGAGAGACTTCGACAACTTGATGCAGAACTCTTGCCCGAGCTGTGGCGCGGAAACTTTCCCCGGCGCGCGATTCTGCCGGCGCTGCGGCGCGCCCGTGGCCGCGGCGGGCGGCACGGGCGACGTCTCGCCGCACGCCGCGACCGTCCCGCTCGCGCCCGAGGAGGGGCGGGCGACCGACGGGCTCGCGCCCGACGACGAGCGCGTCGCCGCTCAGACCTCGCGCGTCAGCCTCGCGGAGATGGAGCGCCTCCTGCGCACCCGTGACGAAGCGCCGCCGCAGCCGCCCGTCGTCGACCCGGAGGCCACGCTCGTCGGCAAACCCTCCGCGGCCACGCGCCCCGACTTCGAGCCCTCAGACTACGACGAGGAGCTGACCATCACCGTCCCGCGCGACCAGCAGGCGCGCGAGACCGGCGACTTTGAAGCGACCGCCGACTTCGAGGCGACACTACTCGCCGACCTGGAGGCGACGCGCCCGTCGTCTCCGACGCCCGCGCGCGCCGGACACACGGCGCGCGACGCGCACGCGCCCGTCGGCAGTGAGGTGAACGGCGGCGCTCGGCCGGCCGGCGCGCCGCCTTACGACCAAACGGCCGCAGACGCGGGCGCTGACGCGCCCGACGGCGTGGCGGCCGTGCCGACCGCCGCGGAGAACGCGGGCGGCACGGGCGGCGCGGTCGCCACGCGGGGCGCGCGCCCGAGGCGCTCCTGGGCGTCGGTCGTCGCGGTCTGCGCGGCGGTCGCGGTCTTCGCGGCCGGGGGCACGTGGCTCGCCTTCCGCGTGCTGCGCAGACCCGCCGTGACGGACGTCCCGACGCAGCCGGCCGCGCCGCCGCCGGTCACGGATGACGCGCGTCAGCAGTTCGAGCAGAAGCTCGCCGACGCCGAGGCGCTGCTCGCCGCGGGCGACATGGACGGCGCGCTCGCGCGCCTGCGCGAGGCGAACGCGCTCGACCCCGCGAACACGCGCGCGCACCGACGGCTCGCGGAGCTGCTGCTCTCGACGGGCGCGCGCCGCGAGGCCATCGAGGAGCTGCGCGCCGCCGCGCTCAACGCGCCCGACGACTTTAGCGCGTGGCGGCAGCTCGCCGCCGCGCAGTTCGCCGAAGGCTTACACCGCGACGCGGCCGAGTCCTACAGACGCCTCGTCGCGCTCGCCGGCGAGGCGTCGGTCGAG
>DASVSK010000812.1:0-1904 GCA_036388135.1 Pyrinomonadaceae bacterium
ATCTCGACGCCGAACCTCGCGGCGGCCGCGGCGCGGACGCGCTCGCGCAATGACTGTTGCAGTTCGATCAGATTCAAAGTGGCTGGTTCCTTTAACTGTCTCGGCGGACGCCCCGACAGGCACACACTCGTCGAAAACGACTTCGCCGTAAAAGCCGAAAGTATAACGCAGCCGATTCGCGCCGCGCTAATCTGGTAGACGGTAGGAAGTAGACAGTAGACAGTAGACAGTAGAAAACCTTCGACGGTCGGAACGTCAGGCTGTCAGCATCAACGACCGCAGCGCGGAGCGCTACTGACTACTGTCTACTGACTACTGACTACTGACTACTGTCTATCGTCTACTGCTTAAGTCGTCTTGCTTGACACCGTCCAGACGCGCTCTGCTACCATCCGACACGATTCGATGCCCGAGAAACAGGAGTCAGAAAGCGCGTCGGGGTTGTGCGGGCGTCTGCGCTCGGCACGGGGCGTCTTCGTGTTGACGGGCGCGGGCGTGTCGGCCGAGAGCGGCGTGCCCACCTTCCGCGGCGGCGGGCAGAGCACCGTCTGGAAGGGGATGCCGTTCGAGGTCATCTCCTCGGCCGGGATGGTCAAAAGCAATCTGCTTCTGGTCTGGGAGTGGTTCGACTACCGGCGCTCGGTGCTCCGGTCATGCAGGCCGAACCCGGCGCACGAGACGCTCGCGCGCTGGCAGGAGCGCTTCCCGCGACTGACGCTCGCCACGCAGAACGTCGACGGGCTGCACGCCGAGGCGGGCTCGCGCGGCGTGCTGGAACTGCACGGCAACGCGTGGCGCGCGCGCTGCCTCGACTGCGCGGGCAGGGAGGACGTTCGGGAGAAGCCCGCGGACGTGCGCCCGCCGCTCTGCCGCGCCTGCGGCGGACTGATGCGGCCGGACGTCGTGCTCTTCGGAGAGATGCTGCCGGAGGCCGTGTGGGTCGAGGCCGCCGCGCGCGCCGCCGCCTGCGACATCTGTTTCGTCGTGGGGACGTCGGCCAACGTCTACCCCGCGGCCGGGCTGCCCGCAGCGGCGAAGGAGGCGGGCGCGTTCTTAGTCGAGGTCAACCCGGAAGAGACGCCCCTCTCCGGCCTCTGCGACCTGACGCTGCGCGGTGCCGCGGGCGAAGTCCTGCCGCGCATCGAATTTTAAGGACTGAAGGATTAGCCACGGAGACACGGAGGCACGGAGATTTAAATCTCAAATTTGAAATTCCAGACTCTTAAAGCACCTCCGTATCGCCGCGTCTCCGTGGCTAACCCCGGAACGACCTGACTTCGGCAGTGACGTAATGCGGACACTCTACTTCGACTGTTTCGCCGGCATCAGCGGCGACATGACGCTCGGCGCGCTGGTCGCCGCAGGGGCGGACGCGCACGACTTGCGGGAGCGGCTCGCGCTGCTCGACCTGCCGGGCTACGAGGTGGAGTTCGAGAAGGTCGACCGCTCGGGCATCGGGGCGACGCGCGCCGTCGTGCGCCTGACGCGGGAGGAGAAGCACCACCGGCACCTCTCCGACATCGAGAAGATCATCGGCGGCTCGCGCCTCGGCGACTCGGTCAAGGCGCGCGCGTTGAAGATTTTCGGGCGGCTGGCGGAGGCCGAGGCGCGCGTCCACGACGTGCCGGTCGAGCGGATACACTTTCACGAGGTCGGCGCGGTCGACGCCATCGTCGACGTCGTCGGCGCGTGCATCGGCTTCGAGCTGCTCGGCGTCGAGCGCTTCTTCTGCTCGCCGCTCCACGTCGGCAGCGGCACGGTCGAGATGGCGCACGGACGTTTCCCCGTCCCGCCGCCCGCGGTCGCGGAGCTTCTGCGCGGCGCGCCCGTCTACTCGACCGACATCAAGGGCGAGCTGGTCACGCCGACCGGCGCGGCCATCGTCGCGGCCGTCTGTGAGGGCT
>DASVSK010000813.1:0-3758 GCA_036388135.1 Pyrinomonadaceae bacterium
ATTTGTAACGGACGCCGGCGGCCGTGAAGACGACGCCCTCGGGCGGAGCGCCGAGGAGTCCCGCGAAATTCTGCCGCGCCATCTCGCGCCACTGTCTCATCGCCTCGCGGTCGCCGGCCTGCCTGACGATGTTATAGCCGCCGTCGATCCAAGACGCCGTGATGCCGTAGTCTTCAAACAGCTCCTGCCGCTCCCTGTCCGTCATCCGCTGAAAAGTCTCGTCCCCGGCGAAGAGGTCGCTCAGGTGCCTGCGCAGGGCCGTGAGCTGCCCGTCGTCGAGCGAGACGCGCCCGTCCTGCGAGACGTAGTAGCTGGCCGTCACAAGGTAGGCGGCCGCGCGCGACACGTCGTTAGGGGGAGCGCCGGCCTGCTTCAAGCGGTCGCGGTAGTTCTCCAAAAGGTCGGAGAACATCTTTTCGAGCCGCTGCTGCTCCTCGGGAGTGTCGCCCATCGCCCGCGCCATCTGCCGCGGCATGATGCTCGCGGCCACCGGCCGGAAGGTCGTGCCCCCGGCGGCCGGCGTAGATGTCGAAGGCGTCGAAGGCGGGAACGTGGAGGGGCGTGAGCCGTGCGCGCCTTTGCTCACGGCCGACTGTCTTTTTCTCTCCTGCGCGGCGCGCACGGCGGCGCGGTCGCTCATCGTCCGGCGCGTGCGGCTGTAGACGTTCGGGTTGTAGACCTTTGGCGCGCGGTAGCTGCGCTGCGCCGACGCCGGCGTCACGCAGGCGAGCGAGAGCAGCAACGCCGCACACAGCACCCGCCCGCCCGCCCTCAAAGAATTCGCTCGTGTCATCGCCCTTACCCCCGTCGGCAGAGCCGCGGCCGTCGGCGCAAAAAAAAGGCCGGAAGACTCGCGCGCACCTCGTAAGCGCGGTTCCGGCCCGTGCCGTGCGGCTCGCGCGCGAGAGTCGAACGGCCGTCCGAACGCGGGAGGGGCAGTTCCCTTCGGGCGTTCGGACGCCCCGACGCTGAGACGCGATTTGTCTAGTTAACGGTTCGCCGCGAAATCATGTGGTGCGCCCTGGCGGCGCGGCGCTGCCGTTGCTTCTTCCGCTTCAGGGCGGCGCGGGCCGCCGCGCGGTTGCTCATCGCGCGGCGCGTGCGCGCGTGGCGGCCCGGGTTGTAGACCCTCACGCGGTAGCGCTGCGCAAAGACCTCCGCGGCCCCACCCAGCAGCAGCAGCCAGGCGAAGGCGAGCGCCCCGACTCTCGTACTCAGTCTCTTCCTCATGCCGAAACCCTTTCGCACGGACGAAGACAGAACGAAGCGCCCGGCCGCGGGGCCGGGGCGCGTCATTCTTTCCCGGGAGTGTGTCTCCTGGCGGGCGATTACTTCATGTTGTTGGCGATGGCCATCATCGCGTCGTGGCCGGCCTTGGCGACGTTCGACATGGCGTCGGCCTCCATGCTCTGCTCGTTGGCGGCCTGCTGGACGGCGAACCAGTACTTCTGCATCGCGTCGTTGTGGTTGATGATGTCGGTCTCGCTCGCGTCGTCGGGGAGCGACCCCGGTTTCTGCGGAATGTTGATGCCGATGCTCATGACACGCTCCTTTCGTGGGTACGAAACTGATGGCTGTTTATTTGACCCCGGACGACTTGAGCGCCTCGGCGATGCCGAGGGCCATGGCGCGCGCGCGGTTGGCGGCCGGGTCCTTCTCACGCGGGTCGAGCGCGACGGCCTGCTTCAGGTTCGCCACCGCCTCGTCGGCCCGCCCTTGTTTGATAAAGATCTCTGCGCGGTTAACGTAGGGCGCTATCTGCCCCGGGTCAAGCTCGACGGCGCGGTCGAGGTGGCGCATCGCATCTTCGAACCGCTCGACGCGCGTGAACAGCGCGCCGAGGGCGGAGTGAGCGGCGGCGCTCGCCGGGTCCATCTCCACCAGCCCCTCGAAGATGGCCTGCGCCTTGTCGAGGACGCCCTGCTGGTAGTACATCGCGCCCATCTGCCCCATCGCGCGCAACTCCTCCTCGGAGACCCCGAGCCTGCCGCGCAACGGGCCGCGCCCATTTTCTGTACTCAAAGAACCTTGTTTCGTCGCCTTTCCGTCCATGTTTGCCTTCGGGGCGCTTGCCCGCACTCGACAGGAGCACGCCGCGTGCCCCGCGCCTCGCCGGATTAGACGGGGCAGCTCATCGCCGCGTGGCGGTGGTTCGCCGTCGCCACCGCGTTATTGTGCAACGTATCGCGCATGATGTTAACCGCGCCGAGGAAGCTGCCGCTGCCGCGCCGGTCGTCGACGCCCGCCAGGTCGAGCCACTGGCCGAAGGTGTTCTCCGAGAGGATGTCGCCGAAGCAGCCGCCGCCGTCGAAAGCGCCGAGCGGCTGGAGCGACGCGACGCGATCCATCCAGGAGCTGTCGGTGAACTCGGCGACGAGGTTGAAGACGTCCTGGGCCGCGCCCACCCAGTTGCCGGACATGATGTTGGCCGTCAGCGAGAGGGCCTGCGTCATCCACCCCAATCCGATGGAGTCGAAGAACTTGCCGAAAACGCCGTCAACGATTTTTCCCAGTCCGAACATCCCTCGCCCCTCCTTCAGTAGGCGGCCGCGCCGCCGTTGCTAACCCGTTTCGCTTAAATTATCGGCGGCCGCGCGGGAATGTTTCCTGCCCCGGACGCGCCGCGCACATTTTTTTCAATAAAATTTCTGACGCCCGCGGCGGGTCGTGGCAGCGCGCGCCGGGGCCGTGCTATGTTGTGGCCGCTCCCGGGCGACCGACGGACACGACTGATGACGCCGAACCGTTTACTCGAAGACTGGCTGGAGGGGCGCGCGTCGCTGGGCGCGGCCGGCGGCTGGACGGCCGAGGAGATGCGCCTCGTCGCCGACGTCGGCTACGCGCTGGCCGAGCAGGGCCGCCACGACGAGGCGGTGACGATCTTCGAGGGGCTGGCCGTGCTCGCGCCCGCGACCGCCTATTTCCAGTCGGCGCTGGGGGCCTTGGGGCTGCGCAAGGGCGAGCCCTCGCGCGCACTCGAACACCTGGAGGCCGCGCTCGCCGCCGACCCCGGCGACGTGACGGCGCGGGTCAACCGCGGCGAGGCCGCCTTGCAGCTCGGCGACCGCGTGGCCGCCCGCCGTCACCTGCTCGCCGCGCTCGAACTCGGCCCGCGCGCGCCGCACGAAGCCTCGGCCCTCGCGCTCGTCCGCGCGCGCGCCCTTCTGACGCAACTCCCGGCCTGAGATGCGCGGCGACACGGCTCCGCCTCCCCCCTGTAAAAAAAATCGCCGCGAGGCCGGAAACTTTTTCCGCCAATCCGCGATAACCGGGATGAACGGACATTTCCACCCGAACGCCGGAAGGTCGCAAACGCGGCCCCGGCGCGAAAACGTGGCGGAGGTTTGAAGGGTTTTCAGAGGGAGGGCGTGTATGGCAGACCCGGTCTCAGGGATAGTGCAGGGCAATTTGTCGCAGCAGTTGGAGGGGCAGCGGTTCCAACAGCAGCAGGGGGCCGGCGGGCGCTCGTTCGAGAGCGTCCTGCGGCAGCAGGAGGGGGCCGGCGGCGCGCCGCCCGCCGCGACGCCGGACGCCAACGCGCCCGCGCCCGTCTCCGGCGCGAAGATCGAGCAGATGCGCATCGACCTGATGGAGCGCGTGGGCCGACTGCCGCCCGGCTCGCCCAACGTCAACGCGCTGCTGCCCGAGTTGATCGACTCGCGCACGCGGCTCGGGATGCTCCGCGAGGTGATGTCGAAGCCGAGCGCCGCGGGGCCTTCCGGCACAGACCTCCGCGGGCGCTTCGGGCAGATAGAGAC
>DASVSK010000814.1:0-2334 GCA_036388135.1 Pyrinomonadaceae bacterium
AGACCCAACCTCGCGGCCGACGACGTCATCACGCCGCGCCACACGCTCACCTATCAGGACTCGAACTCGAACGCGTACCGCGGGCAATGAACCACGCCGCCGCGCGCGAGCAGGACGACACGGAGACCGACGCCGCGGGGCACGGTCTCCGTGTTCCTTTTTCCAGGGACGACGGCCCACACGTTTCCGCGGGCGAGTCCCCGCGCGCACGCGCCACGCGCAGACGTCTCGCCGGACTCGTCGCCGCGAAGCTGCTGCTCGACCTTCTGTTCGTCGGCGCGTTCGCGCTTTACACGCACGCCGTCACCTTCCGCGGCGGCTTCGACGGCGCGCTCGAACACGCCGACGGGCGCGGCGCGCGCGGCTGGGTCGTCGACCTCGAAAGGCCGGGCGAGGAGGTCGAGGTGCAGCTCTTCCTGGACGGGCGTTTCGCCGCCGCGGCCGTCGCGCGCGAGCCGCGGCCCGAAGACTCAACGGGCCCGTCTGTTGGGGGCGCGCGCCGCGCCTTCGTCTTCGAGTTCGGGCGGCCGCGTTACGGCGAGCACGAGGCGTCGGTCTACGCCGTCCGCGCGGGGCGCGACGGCGCGCGGCGCACGCTCCGACGGGTAGGCGGCCCGCTCCACTTCGCATGGAAATGACCGGGGGCTTCACGGCCGAAGACCGCGCGCTGGCGGCGTGGGAGATCGTGGCGGCCTCGACGTCGGCGCTCGTCGCCGAGTGGGTCGTCTTCGCGCTCGCGGGCGGCGGTGCGCTGGCGCTGCTGTTCCCCGTCGCCACGGCGGTCGCCTTCATGCTCCTCTCGCACCGCGCGCGGCGCGAGTCGGCGCGTGAGGTCGGGTGGCGGCTCGACAACTTTTGGGATGCGGCGCGGCTGCTCCTGCCGCCGATGCTCGCCGTCTCGGCCGCGCTCGTCGGCTTCGGCTGGTACGCGGGCACGCTCGACTTCGGGCGCTGGGAGGGTGGGCAGTCCATCTTGGGCGCGCCGGCCCTGAGCCTGCTCTGGGGGCCGCTCCAGCAGTACGCGCTTCAGGGCTTCATCAACCGGCGCGCGCAGGTCGTCTTCGGGCGCGGGCTGGCGAGCGTCCTGCTGGTCGCGCTCCTCTTCGCGCTCTTCCACCTGCCGAACCCCTGGCTGACGCTGGCGACCTTCGCCGCCGGACTGCTCTGGGCCTGGGTCTATCAGCGCGCGCCGAACCTCCTCGCCGTCGGCGCGAGCCACGGGCTGATGACGTGGGTGCTCATCTCGTCCGTGCCGCCCGCCGCGCTCCACAACCTGCGCGTCGGCTTCAAGTACTTCGGCTGAAACGGGGCCGTAACGCTACTGCGGGCGGAAGCCCCGCGGCAGCGTCCAAAGCCGCCGGAGTCCCCCGGACAGTCAACCCGACCAGCAATTCATCAAAGTTTGAACAGTGGACGCCTTCGGACTGTACGTGTTCAACGGTGCTTTGCTATAATCCGCGCGCCGCGAATTTGAGAACAGGTCGGGCGGTCGCCGCCGCAATCCTCTCGGGGGGCGCGGGGGAGGAAAGTCCGAACACCACAGGGCAGCGAGCCCGCTAACGGCGGGGCGCTCGGCCGGTCGCGGGCCGCGAGAGCGGCTGCGGCGTCCGGCTGGGCGACGACAAGTGCAACAGAGAACAGACCAGCCAGCGGGCCGGCTCTTCGGAGTCGCGCAGCGGGTGATGGGTGAAACGGTGCGGCCCTTCGGGGCTTAATGTAAGAGCGCACCGGCGCGCGTGGTGACACGCGCGGCCAGGCAAACTCCTCGCGGTGCAAGACCAAATAGGGAGGCGGGCAAAGGGCGGCCCGTCCGAATGCGCGCAAGCAATTGCGCGCCACGCCTCCGGGTAGGTCGCTTGAGCCGTCCGGCAACGTACGGCCTAGAGGAATGATCGCCCATCCGTGACCCGTCCGCGGGTCGCGGTGGACAGAATTCGGCTTACAGACCTGTTCTCAAATTCGCGGCAACCCCGAAGCTCTTTCACCTGGGAACAGAGCCGCAGCCTCACGGGACGCGGCGACTTCTCAAAGGCGACAGGAGAACCCGAGCATGGCGAACCGTAAAGGCGTCTTCATCGGCGCTTACGTTCCCGCGGAGCTGAAGCGCGCGCTTCAGGACCGCGCCACCAGCGAACACCGCACGCTCTCGCAGGAGATCACGCGCATCCTCGAAGAGGCGGTCAAGGGCCCGCGCCTCCCGCCCAACTTCGTCGAGCGGCGTGCGCCGGGTCAGCGCCCGCGCCGCCGCGACTCAGACCCGCTGCCGCGACGCCGCAGGGACGACCTCCCGTTCAAGGGCCCCGACGGCCGCGGCGAGGATTGAGGCCGCGGCCG
>DASVSK010000815.1:0-5124 GCA_036388135.1 Pyrinomonadaceae bacterium
CTTATCAGGTCGTCGGTTACGCCGCGGAAGACGCCACGCAGATTTCGCTCTTCTTCGACGCGCGGACGAAGCTGCTCGCGCGCTACGAACTGCTCGGCAGCCACCCGCTGCTCGGCGACACTCTGACGGCGGGCTCTTACCATGAGTATCGGTCGGCGGGCGGGGTGAAAGTCCCCGGCAGGCGCGTCGTCATGTCGGGCGGCAACGTCATCACCGAGGCCGTGTACGACAGCGTCACTTTCGAGTTCGACGCGGGCGGCGGGGTTCTCGAAGTCCCCGCCGGTTACGCGGAGGTCGGCCCGCCGCCGGCCGCGTCCGAGCCCGTGCGCAGGCTGGGCGACGGCGTCTATCTGATCGAGGGCGGGCTCCCGACCAACTACCGGATGATGTTCGTGGAGTTCTCCGACCACCTGATGGTTCTTGAGGCCCCGCAGAACGCGTCGGTGGCGCAGGCCGCCATCGCCCTGATAAGAAAGACCGTGCCGGGCAAGCCCATCCGCTACGTCGGCTTCTCGCACTTCCACTTCGACCACACCGGCGGGCTGCGCCAGTTCATCGCCGAAGGGGCGACCGTCGTCGTCCCGCCCGGCAACAGGGCGTTCGTCGAGGCGCTGGCGAAGTCCGGATTCACCCTGCGCCCCGACGCGCTCGCGCTAAAGGCCGTCGCGCCGAAGGTCGAGACGTTCGAGGGCAAGCGCGTCTTCACCGACGGCGCGCGCACGCTGGAGCTTTACAGCATCGGCCCCACGTCGCACGTCGACGACATGGTCATCTTCTACTTCCCGAAGGAGAAGGTTCTCTTCCAGGGCGACATGTTCTCCCAGGTGGAGTCCGGCGGCATCGCGTCCGTCATCGAGGTCAACCGCGAGCTGGTGACGAAGGTTCGGGAGTTAGGGCTCGAAGTGGAGACGCTCGTCGGCGTCCACGGGGGCGGCCTGCGTTGGAAGACACTCCTCGAAGCCGTCGAAGCGCAGCGCCCCTGAGACTCGGCGATGGCGGGACGGCGTCAACGCATGTAAGGCGCGACGTTCCCGGCCACAGTCCCGAACTCCTGCTCCGTCAGCGGCAGACGGCGGAACGCCTCCCATGCGTCTTTCGGCGAGTCGTTCCCGAAGCCGGGAGACCTGTCCGACGCGAACAAGACGCGCTTCAATCCGAACTGTCGCAAACGCCTGGCGATGAGTTCCAGCGTCTCGGGCGGCGTGGTGCGTATCACGTCGCTCGCGACGTCGACGTATACATTCTTCATCCGCGGGTCGTTCCGCTCGGCGGCGCTCGCGTAAACCTCGAAAGCGTCGTCCGAGCTATAGCCGGGGCCGGTCGCGGCCATGTGCGCGATCTGGACGGGGATGTCCGGCGCTGCCGGCAGAACCCGATTCAGGAACGCTTCCGCGTGCGCGCGCCCGTAGTTCCCCGACGTCCAGAGGTGAATGAGAACGGGGAACCGCCTCTCGTTCGCGGCGCGGAAGACCGCGCGAAGTTTTTCAACCTGCACGGGGTCGAGCACGTCGAGGCGCGAGTTTCCGACGTGCAGCTTCAGGCCCTTGAAGTTAGGATTTTTGGCACACCTGTTAAGCTCCTCCATCGCGTAGTCCTTCAACGGGTTGAAGCTGCAAAAGCCGACGAGGCGGTCGGGGTAACGCGCCACCTGCTCCGCGAACCAGTCGTTCTCCGCGCGCACCTTCGTGTACTCGTCGCCTTCGACCTTCCGCCTCGGGTTGCCGAACCAGTAGGCGACCGAAAGCACCGCCGCGCGCTTGATGCCGGCGGCGTCCAGCTCCTCGACGAGACGGTCGGCCGTGACCGCCCTCGGGACGACGGGGCCGTTCAGGGTAAAAGTCTCGGAGGCGATGCGCCACTTCCCTTCGGAACCTTTCCTGACGACGTAGAGGAAGTTGGAGACGTACCGGGAGGACGCCCCTTCAATCACCGCCTCATAACCGGCGACGTAGCCGGACGAGCCGCCGACGTCGTACGCGGTCGGCAGTAGACGTGTGGTCACGGTGCTGTTAGTCACGTAGGCGACGGCGGCCTCGCCGCGAAGCCATGCGGGCCCCGACGGGTTCAGCACGAGCGCGTCCTTCGTATAAAGGTCGGCGAGGGCGGAAGGGTTTTTGTCGCGCCCCCCGAACCTCTCTTTGTCCTGAAGCAGTCGCTTGAGGTCGTCCGGCAGCTCGACGACCGGCAGAAGCGGCTCCGTAACGTGCCTCGACGCGTCCACGCTCCACACGTGCGTGTGATGGTCGGCGAGCGGAACCGCCGGCGGCCGCGCGCCGCCGTCAGATTGCCGGGCGGCGAAGGGCAGGACTGCCACCAGCATCAGGACGACGGCGGGGGCTCGCCTGAGAAGATAATTCCCTTCCGAGAGCCCCGGCCGTCCTTTTAACATCTTCGGATAGTTATTCATTTTTTCTCCGGGCGCGCGCCCTATTCGCGCCTGAGTGCGGTCAAAGGATCGACGCGTGTGGCGCGCCGCGCCGGGATGTAACAGGCCGCCAGCGACACGGCCGTGAGCAGCAGCGCGTTGGCCGCGAACGTCGCCGGGTCTGTGGCGGCCACGCCGTAGAGCAGTCCCGACAGCACGCGCGTCAGCGCGAGCGCGCCCAGGAGCCCCAGCCCGACCCCGGCCAGCACGGGCATCATGCCCTGCCCGACCACCAGCCTCACCACGTCTCTCCCCTGCGCGCCCAGCGCCATGCGGATTCCTATCTCGTTCCTGCGCTGCGCCACCGAGTAGGAGATGACCCCGTAGACGCCCACGGCCGCCAGCAGGAGCGCCGCGCACGCGAAAGCGCCGAGCAGCAGGGTGCCGAACCTCGTCCGCGCCGTCGACTCCGCCAGCCAGCTCTCCATCGTCCTCACGTCCGACACCGGCTGCTCTTTGTCGACCGACCGAATCTCGAGGACTGCGGCCGGGCCCAGCGACGCGGGGTCGCCGCCCGTGCGCACGACGAACGTCATCGAGGGGTAAGTGAGCCGCGGGGGCGTCCAGTAGACCATCGGCCGCAGCTCGCCTTCGAGCTTGTCGTACCTGGCGTCGCCGACGACGCCGATGATCTCGGTCGGGACGGGCTCGCCCGCCATGCTGACGAGGATGCGCTTGCCGACGGGGTCATCGCCGGGGAAGTACCTGCGCGCCATCGCCTCGTTGACGACGGCCACCCTGCGGTCTTCGACCGCCTCCTGCTCGGTGAACGTGCGGCCGGCGACGACAGGGATGTTCATCGTGCGGAAATAGTTCTCGTCCGCGACGCGCACGTCGGTGGTCAGCCTCTCGCCCGCCGCCGGGGCGGGCCGGCCCTCGACGGTGAAGCTGGTGGCCGAGCCGATGTCGGCGAAGGGGAGCGCGCTGACGACGCTGGCCGAGCGCACGCCGGGCAGCGCGCGTATGCGCTCCGTCGCGCGCCTGAAGAACTCTATCTGCCTGCCGGGCTCAGTGTATTTCGCCTGCGGCAGCATCACGCGCATCGTGAGCAGGTTGCTCGCGTCGAAACCAGGGTTGACGGCTTGCAGCCGCATGAAGCTCCTGACCATCAGCCCCGCGCCGACCAGCAGCACGAGCGAGAGCGCTATCTCGATGACGACGAGTGCGCCGCGAAGGGCGCGCCCGGCGTGCCCGCCGCCGACGCTGCCCCTGCTCGACTCCTTCAGCGTCTCGCTCAAATTCAGCCGCGACGTTTCGACGGCCGGCACCACGCCGAACGCCAGCCCCGTCAGGAGCGAGACGCCCAGCGTGAACGCCAGCACCGTCATGTTGACGCCGACCTGCCCCGCGCCGATGAGGTTCGGCGGGCTGAGCGCGACGAGCGCCTCGACGCACCAGCCCGAGATGAGCAGCCCGAGCGCGCCGCCGATGACGGCGAGCAGCAGGCTCTCGGTCAGAAGCTGGCGGATGATGCGCGGCCGCCCCGCGCCGAGCGCCGCGCGCAGCGCCATCTCCTTACGCCTGCCTGCGGAGCGCGCCATCAGCAGGTTGGCGACGTTCACGCACGAGATGAGGAGCACGAACCCCACCGCGCCGAGGAGGACGAGGAGCGCCGGCCGAATCTCGCCCGCGAGCTGGTCGCGCAGCGGCACGACGGCGACGCCCCAGTTCTTCGCCCAGTCGGGGTACGCCGCCTCGATGCGAGACGCGACCGTGTCCATCTCGACCCGCGCCTGCTCGACCGAGACGCCGGGCTTGAGCCGCGCGACCGCCGACAGGTAGCGCCCGCGCCGCGCCCCGCCCTGCTGCGCCGGGAGCGTCAAAGGCACCCAGACCTCCGCCGGCTTGCCGCTGAGCGAGTTCTCCTTGATGAACCATTTGAAGTCGGGCGGCATGACGCCCACGACCGTCACGCCCTTGCCGTCGAGGTTGACGACCTTATTGACCACGTCCGGCGTGCCGCCGAAGCGGCGCTGCCACAGGCCGTGGCTGATGACGGCGACCTGCTCGCGCCCGGCCTCCCCGTCGCCGGGCAACAGCGTGCGCCCGAGCGCGGGCCGCGCGCCCAGCAGTTGAAAGAGGTTCGGCGTGGCCGCCTGCGCGGCGACCTCCTCCGGCTCGCCGACGCCCGTCAGGCCGTAACGCTGATCCATGAAGGCGGCCATCTCGTCGAAAGACTTCGACTGCTCCCGCCAGTCGAGGAAGTTGGCGGGGTTGACGACGTTGCGGGGGCGGCCGCGCGCGCGGTTGTTCTCCCACAGCAGAACCACCCGGTCGGCGTCGCGGTAAGGCAGAGCGCGCAGCAGCACCGACTCGACGACGCTGAAGATGGCCGTGTTGGCCCCGATGCCGACGGCGAGCGTGAGGACGGCGACCAGAGTAAAGCCGCGGTTCTTCATCAGCGTCCGCGCGCCGAACTTCACGTCCTGCAATAAGACCTCCACCAGCCCACCTCCCTTGAAGTCGCGGCAGTTCTCCTTGACCCGCGCCCACTGGCCGAAACTTTTCAGCGCCGCGCGCTCGGCCTCGTCCGGCGTCATGCCGCGGCGCACGTTCTCCTCGGCGCGCATCCTGACGTGGAAGCGCAGCTCCTCCTCCATCTCGCGCTCGACGCTCTTCTTGCGTAGCAGCCCGCGCAGGCGTGTGCGCGCGATCCTCAGCCAATACATCGCCGCCCCCTCAACTCGTCTGCACGACCC
>DASVSK010000816.1:0-4364 GCA_036388135.1 Pyrinomonadaceae bacterium
GAGCGCCGCCCGCGGCCGTTCTCCGTGACCCCTTCGAGGCCGAACTCCGGCTCGCCCGGGCCGCGCCGACTTTGTTTGAGCCCCGCGGAAAAGCCGCCCCGCCCCAGCCCGCAGACTTAAGCCTCCCGCCCGGCCCGCCTCAAGTTTTCCTCAAGCGCCCTTAAGTCGTTGAAACCAAGGCACTTAAAAATCCCGCCCGCGAGCCGAAAAAAATTCTCCGCGCTCAAGTTTCGCTCAATCGGTCTTGGCTATCTTGTCCATGCTGACGGCAGCGGCGCGACCCGCCGACTCGGGGCGAGCCGAAAAGTCAGAGACCGACCCCGAACCCAGAGCCCGAATCCCAAGGAGAAATTTAAAAGTAATGCTCAGAAAAATCTCTGCCGCATTTTCCGTCCTCGCCCTGCTCGCAATCTTTACCGCCGCCAACGTCTCGGCCGCCACGCTCGGCGCGTCGCTCCGCTCGAAACTGAACGGCCTCGCCGCCGACGCCAAGGTCGGCACCGTCATCATCAGCTTCGACGCCGCGCAGGGGCTCCGCCCGGCGAACCTCGACGCGCTGCGCGCCATCGGCATCACGCGCGGCATCACGCTCAACCGCCTCGGCATGGTCGCCGCGGTCGCCACCGCCGGCCAGGTTCGGGCGCTCAGCGGCAACCCGTCGGTGCGCTCGGTCTGGTTCAACGACCGGCTCTCGTACTTCGACAGGGAGGTTCGCACGCTGACGGGCGTCGAGCGTCTGCGCACCGACCGCTCGTTCACCAACCTCAACGCTGGGATGCCCGTCTCGGGCAAGGGCGACTTCTCGGTCGTCATCAACGACTCCGGGATAGACGCCACGCACCCCGACCTCCAGTTCGGCAAGAACGTCGTCCAGAACCTGCAAATCCTGACCGACACCGACACGCTCGCCGGCTTCACGACGCTCCAGACCGTCGAGAACATCCCCGACACCGACCTCAACGTCGGCCACGGCACGCACTGCGCGGGCATCATCGGCGCGACGGGTCAGCAGTCGGGCGGCGTCTACCAGGGCGTCGCGCCGGGCGCGAAGCTCATCGGCACGGGCTCGGGCGCGGTGCTCTTCGTCCTGAACGCGCTGGGCGGCTTCGAGTGGTCGCTCGAAAACCAGCACGTCTACGGCATCCGCGTCATCTCGAACTCGTGGGGCAGCGACGGCCCGTTCGAGCCCGACAGCCCCATCAACCTCGCCTCGAAGGCGGCGTACGACAGCAACATCGTCGTCCTCTTCGCCGCGGGCAACTCCGGCCCCGGCCGCGACACGCACAACCCTTACGCCAAGGCCCCGTGGGTCATCTCGGTCGCGGCGGGCACGAAGGAAGGCGGCCTCGCCTCTTTCTCCTCGCGCGGCCTGCCCCGCGAGGAGCGGCTCGCCGACTCCGACCCGAACAACGACCACGACGCGCCGACGCTCGTCGCGCCGGGCACGGGTCGCGAGTTCGAGTCCAACGCCTCTAAGTTCAGCGCCGCCTACGTCTCGACCCGCTCGAAGACGAACGTCTTCTCGAACGGCCTCGACGCGGACCTCGAAATCCCGGCCGCCTACCTGCCCTACTACACGCAGATTTCCGGCACCTCGATGGCGACGCCGCACGTCGCGGGCGTGGTCGCGCTGATGCTCGACGCCGACCCGACGCTCACGGCCGGCGAGGTGAAGCAGATTCTCGTCGACACCGCCTCGCGCATGCCCGGCTACGAGGAGTGGCAGACGGGCGCGGGCTACGTCAACGCCTACGCCGCCGTCGACAAGGTCTTCAACCGCTCGAAGGCTTACCGCAGCGACTTCAACTACGCCTTCAACGCCAAATACACCGTCAGCGGCCCCGAGCCCGAGCGCGTCCGCATCGACTACTCGCCCGCGGCGCTCGCCGGCCCCGGCTCGGCCAACTCGCACCAGTTCGACGTCGCCGCCGGGATGAGCGAGCTGGACGTCCTCGCGCGCTTCGACAACATCGCCGAGTCCGGCGACGGCAACTCCATCGGCATCCTGCTGACGAGCCCGAGCGGCGCGACCTACTCGTCCGGCATCTCGCTCCCCGTTCTCGACTCGCCGCGCCGCGAGGTGCTGGTGAAGAACCCCGAGCCCGGCCGCTGGCTCCTCGAAGCGCGCGGCGTGCGCGGGCTGGCCGCGGCCCCGAACGTCTCGCTGCCGACCTCGGGCGCGGCCGCCCCCGGCCCCGTCGACGTCACCATCATCCAGAAGCTCTACACGCTCGAACCCGTCGCCGACATCCAGGGTCACCCCGCGCAGGCGCAGATCGAGACGGTGCTCAAGAACCGCCAGATGGACGTCTTCTCCGACGGCGCGTTCCGCCCCGACGCGACGATGACCCGCAAAGACCTCGCGCGCGTCCTCTACATGAACACGCCGCTCCGGCAGTCGCCGGGCGCGACCCGCAGGTTCACGGACGTCTCGCCGGAGCTGGCGCTCATCGCCGAGGCGGTGACGTCCAACGGCTCGACCCTGCGCGACTGGAACTACCAGCCGGCCGCCCTGATGACGGCCAGCGGCTCGACCTTCAACCCGCTGGGCGCGGCCACGCGGCTCGACACGGCGGTGGCGCTGGTGCGCGCCCTCGGCCTCGACGCCGAGGCGAAGGCGAAGGCCGGCATGCCCGTGACGGCGAGCTACAACGGCCAGACGGTCGTGCTCGCTGACAACGCGGAGATTCCCTCGGCGCTGCGCGGCTACGTGCAGCTCGCGCTGGACCGCGGGCTGCTGCAAGCCGTCTTCAGCGTGGAGCAGGGGACGTTCGACCTCCAGCCCGTGATGAAGGCGCGCGTCAATGCCAACGAGGCGGCGACGAGGGCCTCGACGGCCTACGCGCTCGACAACTTCCGCCAGCGCTTCGCGGCGGGCAACTGACGAGGCTTCTCGCCGCGGCCGCCCGGAGTCGGGCCGGTAGGCCGCGGCGGGCGAGCGGCCCGGTGGGTGACCCGCTTGGCAGAGACGGGTGACCCACCGGGCCGCCATTAAACGCAGCCGAAGATTCACAGCCGGAACTTAAGAGGAAAAGGAAATGACGACGATGTTGAGAAAAGCACTTATCACCGCGGCGGTCTTGGCCCTCGTCCTGTCGAACGCGCCGACGCGCGTCGGCATCCTCGTCGGCGACCGCGCGTCGGCGGCCGCGGCCGTCAAGATCGACTCGCGGCTCACGAACTTCTTCGCCACGCGCGCGGCCGGCGTGACCGCCCCCGTCATCATCACCTACAGCCGTAAGCCCGGCGCGTCCGAGCTGTCGCGCCTCCAGCTCGCGGGCATCGCCAAGGGCTTCGCCATGCGCGAGCTGCCGATGGTCATCGCCGACATGAGCGCCGTGCAGCTCGCCGCCGTGAGCCGCCAGCCCGGCGTCGTCTCCATCTACTCGAACCGGCTGATGAAGACCTTCACCAACGCCAGCCGCACCTTCATCGGCGTCCCGCAGACGGCCGCCGACACGCAGGTCACGAAGGCGAACCGGAGCAACCCCGGCTTCCCCGTCTCGGGGCGCGGGGTGGGCATCGGCTACGTCGACACCGGCGTCGACGGGACGCACAAGGATTTGACCTACGGCAAGAAGACCGTGCAGAACGTCATCCAGCCGCTCTCCGAGACGGTCGTCGGCGACGCCGGGCTCGTCATCGGCGTCGGCGTCTCCGTCGGCGACCTCATCAACGGCACCGGCTTCGTCCCGCCCATCTACCTTGAGAACCAGCCGATGAGCGACGTCGAGTCGGGCCACGGCACGCACGGCGCGGCCGTCGCCGCCGGCAGCGGCGAGCAGTCGGGCGGCTTCTACGGCGGCGTGGCGCGCGGCGCGCACCTCGTCGGCGTCAACTCCGGCAACGAGATGGGGCTGCCCTCCGTCGCCATCATCGGCGCGTTCGACTACCTGCTCGCCAACCAGTACGCCTACAACATCCGCGTCATCAACAACTCCTGGGGCGGCGGGCTCGACGCCGAGGGGCTCGACCCGAACAATCCCATCAACGTCGCCACGCGCGCCGCGCACGACCGCAACATCGTGGTCGTCTTCGCCGCCGGCAACGCGGGCGACACGCCGACCTCCATCAACCCTTACTCGACGATGCCCTGGACGATCTCGGTGGCCGCGGGCGTCAAGCAGGGTCTCGGCAGCCCGGCCGACTTCAGCTCGCGCGGCGACGACAACGGCACGGGCACGGACGTCGCCGGCATGCCCGCCGACACCGCGCTCGCGCCAAACCTCCGCCCCGACATCACGGCCCCCGGCGTCGACATCAAGAGCGCGCGGCTGCGCGGCGTCGGCCTGACCAACACGCTCGGCACGGTGCCCGTCATCGGCAACGATTTGACGACCATCCCGCCGGCCTTCCTCCCCTAC
>DASVSK010000817.1:0-5410 GCA_036388135.1 Pyrinomonadaceae bacterium
CTGTGGGGCTACAACGCCTTCGGCCTCAGCCTGCTGCCGCTGCTCTTCGGCGTCGGCCTGCTCTTCTTCAACGGCCGTTCGATAGCGGGCTGGCTGCTCACGTTCGCGGGCGTCGTCATCATCCTCGTCGGCATCATCGCCAACCTCGGCGTCTACTTCCAGCCGACCAGCCTCTTCAACACCCTCGTCATGCTCGTCCTCCTCGCCGGGGGCATCGGCCTCGTCGCGCGCTCGCTCCGCCCGCACATGTGAGTCAAGAGCCTTCCGCGCCGTCGTCGCCGCCGAGCTTTTCGCGTCTGACGCCGTGCGGGTTGGTCGAGCGCTCGCCGCGCTTGCGCGTCGACTTGCGGCGCGGGCGCACCTCGCCCTGGTGGTCGACGGAGCGGATGGGCTGGAGGTCTTCGGCGTCGCCCTCGGGGTCGACGAGGCGCGTCTCGATGTGCTCGTCGGCGATGGTCTCGTCGGTCATCACGGTCGGGTCGTCGGGGTGGTGCAGGCCGGCCGCCACGCCCGCGGGCGTGGTCACGACCACGGCGTCGCCGGCCGCGTCGGCGGGCGACGCGTCGGCCGTGACGGCATCCGTCGTGTCGTCGCCCGCGGCGACGGCGTCCGGCTCGGCGACGCCGGCGAGGGCGCGCTGCCGCCGGAAGTGCTCGACGATGTCCTCGGCGGTCTTGCGGCCGACGAAGGGCGAGAGCTGTTCGACCGAGGCCACGGCGACCTTGCTGATGGAGCCGAGGTTGCGCAGCAGCCGGTTCTTCCGCTTCTCGCCGACGCCGGGGATGGCCGTCAGCTCGGAGGTGAAGTCGCGCAGCTCGCGCCTCTTGCGGTGGTAGGTGACGGCCGTGCGGTGCGTCTCGTCGCGTATCAACTGGATGAGGCGCAGGACGGGCGAGTGCGAGTCGAGGTAGACGGGCGAGTCCTCGCTCCCTTTGCGCAGGAGGTGCGAGACCTCGTTGTGGCGGCGCGGCGGCTTGACGACGCCGATCATCGGGAGGGCTTCCAAATCAAGCTCCCTCATCGCCGAGGCGGCGGCCGAGAGCTGCCCCTTGCCGCCGTCTATCATGACGAGGTCGGGCAGCGGGTTCCCCTCGTCGAGCTGCCGTCGGTAGCGCCGGAAGACCGCCTCGCGCATCGACGCCGGGTCGTTCGAGCCCTCGACCGTCTTGATGCGGAACTTGCGGTACTCGGCGCGGTTCATCTTCCCGTTCTCGCACACCACCATCCCGGCGACGTTCTCGGAGCCCGAGATGTTCGAGACGTCGAACGACTCGATGCGCGCCGGGAAGCGTGGCAGCTCCAGGACCTCCTGCAACTCTTCGAGCACGCGCTCCATGTCGGGCTTCAGCACGCGGAAGCGCTGCTCGAAGGCTATCTGCGCGTTCTTCTCGACCAGCTCTATCATCTCGCGCTTCTGCCCGCGCTGCGGGTCGAGGATGCGCACGCGCCGGCCCTTGCGCTCCCTGAGCGCCGTCTCCAGCAGCTCGCGGTCTTCGAAGTCCACGGGGACGTGAACCTCGCGCGGCACGTAGTCGGTCGAGTAGTACTGCGTCAGCACGTCGGAGAGGAAGGAGGCCGCGTCGAACGCGTCGTCCTCGGCGAGGTCTTCCCAGAAGAACTCGCGGCGGCCGACGATCTTGCCCTCGCGCATCGTGAAGAGCTGGAGCGCGAGCCGCGCGCCCTCGCGGTGGAAGCCGAAGATGTCGACGTCGAGGTCCTGCACGACCGCCATCTTCTGCTGCTCGGAGACGGCGAGCACGGTCTTGCGCAGGTCGCGGTACTTCGCCGCCATCTCGAAGCGCATCTCGTCCGAAGCCTTCGTCATCCGCCGCTCGTACTCGTCGGCCAGCTCCCTGTTCTTGCCTTCGAGGAACATCCGCACGTCGCGCACCGACTCGGCGTACTCCTCGGGCCGGCAGAGGTCTTTGACGCAGGGGCCGAGGCATCGCTTGATGTGGTATTCGAGGCAGGGGCGCGGCAGCCGGCCGTCGATCTCGATGTCGCAGGTGCGGAGCTGGAAGGTGCGGTTGATGAGGTCGATGGTGCGGCGCGCGAGCGAGGCCGGGAGGAAGGGGCCGAAGTAGAGCGCGCCGTCGCGCTGGATGCGCCGCGTTATCATCACGCGCGGGAACGGCTCGGAGATGGTGAGCTTGAGGTGCGGGTACTGCTTGTCGTCCTTCAGCAGCACGTTGTAGCGCGGCTTGTGCTGCTTGATGAGGTTCGACTCGAGCACCAGCGCCTCGACCTCGGTGTCGGTGACGATGAACTCCAGGTCGATGATGCGCTTGACCAGCTCCCTCGTCTTCCGGTCGTGCCCGCGCCCCGACTGGAAGTAGGAGCGCACGCGGTTGCGCAGGTTCTTCGCCTTCCCGACGTAGATGATCTTCCCGCCCCCGTCCTTGTGCAGGTAGACGCCGGGCGACGTGGGCAGATTCTTCAGCTTCTCTTCTAAGGTCAAGGGCATCACCCTGCCGATTCGTTCGCTCCGCGCCGTCAGTGTGGGGACAGTTTAGCGCACGCCGCGCGCCGCGAGGAAACGTGTGGCGCGCGCGCGTATCCGTAAGTCGGGCGGGAAGAGGGCGGGGGGCGGCTTCGGCCGCCGCGCCCGTTGTGTTTATAATCCCGCCCCGAGGAGACAGCGTTTGCGATTCCCCTTCGAGCCCCCGCCCGCCAGAGAGTTCGACGCCGTCGGCTTCGGCCTCAACGCCGTAGACCACCTCGTCGTCGTGCCGCACTACCCGGAGTTCGACACCAAGGTCAGGCTCGTCGACCACGAGCGCGCCGCGGGCGGGCAGACCGCGAGCACGATGGCGGGACTCCGCCGGTTGGGCCTTCGGACGGCCTACGCCGGGCGCTTCGGCTCGGACGACGCCGGGCTCTTCGGCTTCGAGGCGCTGCGCGCCGAGGGCGTCGACGTCGGACTCGCCGAGGTGATTGAGGGCGCGCGCAATCAGGTCGCCTACATCCTCGTCGACGCGCGGACGGGCGAGCGCACCGTCATCTGGGACAGGGACGAGCGCCTCGCCTACGCGCCCGGCGAAGCGCCCCGCGGCTTCGCGCGCCGCGGCCGCGTGCTCCACATGGACGCGCACGACCCGCGCGCCTGCGCCGTCGAGGCGCGCGAGGCGCGCGAGGCCGGCACCGTCGTCTCGCTCGACATCGACAACATCTACGAAGGGCTCGAAGAGCTTCTGCCGCACGTCGACGTGCTCGTCTCGTCGAAGGAGTTCCCGCGCCGCCTGACGGGCGTGGACGAAGAGCGCGCGGCGCTCGCCGAGACGAAGTCGAGGCTGAGGCCGGACGCCGTGGTCGGGATGACCCTGGGCGAGCGCGGCGCGGTCGTCTTCCACGGCGGGCGGTTCGTCGAGACGCCGGCCTTCGCCGTCCCCGGCGGCTGCCGCGACACGACGGGCGCGGGCGACGCCTTCCACACGGGCTTCATCTACGGCCTGCTCGGCGGCGAGGAGATCGAGGGCTGTCTGGCGCTCGGCTGCGCCGTCGCCGCGCTCAAGTGCCGCGCCCTCGGCGCGCGCACCGCGCTCCCGTCGGCGCGCGAGCTGGAAAACTTTCTTCACGGCGAGGGCGAGACCTCCTGAGCCGCGGCCGGCGGGCGAATCATCCGACGCCGGCCCGCGCCCGGGGGCGCTAAAAAAATAGTCAGGACAAAACACCGATGCGAACATTCACCCTGTCTGTAATCATTCTGCTCTCGGCCTCCGGCGCGGCGGCGGCGGGCCAGGACGAGGCGCGCCGCCCCCTCGACCCGGGCCTCGTCCCGGCCGAGGGCGCGTCGGCGCGCGACTTCGTGCCGCGCGGCTGGAAGCTCGAAGGCTCAGAGGCCGAAGTCCGCGGCGACCTCGACCGCGACGGCGCGGCCGACTCCGTGCTGCGGCTCGTCGAAGACCTCCCCGCCGAGGGGGCGGACGGCGTCCTCAACTCGCGCCAACGCGCGCTCGTCATCCTGCTCGCGAGGCCCGGCGGCGGGTTCCGCCGCGCGGCGGTCGCGGCGAAGCTCCTCGGCTGCACGCTCTGCGCCGGGGCGCTCGGCGACCCAGAGGGCGGCAACATCCAGATAGACATCAGGAACGGCGTGCTCAACGTCCACCAGCTCAGCGGCGCGCGCGAGGCGACCGATCTCACGCAGCGCTTCCGCTACGACGCGGCCTCGGGGCGCTTCCTCATCATCGGCCAGGACGTCGAGACCTACGACCGGCTCGAAGGCGGCGGCACCAGCGAGAGCAACAACTACCTGACGGGCGTGCGCGTCACCAAAAGGACGCGCGCCGCCGGCGAGGGGCGCGACCCCGTCGTCGTCTCCGACAAGACCTCGCGCGGCAAGACCGTGCGCCGCTACATCGAAGACATAGACTACGAAAAGCAGTAGACAGTAGTCAGTAGTCAGTAGGCTCCGCCCGGCGGAGGTTTATGCCGGGGCGCGGACTATTCGACTAAAGAAGGCTTTTCTACTGACTACTGACTACCGACTACTGTCTACTCTCCTGCGTTGTGATATATTTTGAAACCTGCCGCCGGCCGCGGGTCGTACAGCGTTGGCGGAATGGTTCTGGAAAGTCAGCGAAGCGGAGCTTTTTCGCGCCCTCCCCATTTTTCAAGGCTTGCGGAAAATCAGTTTCGGATGGACAGACGACGGATCCTCATCGTTGAAGGGAACGCCGAGCTACGCACCGTCCTGGCCGACGCGCTCGCCGGGCTCGGCCACGAGGTCGTGACGGCCCCCGACCGCTCGGAGGCCGTCGACCGCGAAGACCTCGAAGAGTTCGACCTCATCATCTCCGACCTCGCCGAGTACTCCGACTCCGCCGTCCAGATCGTCTCCGAGCTGAAGCGCAAGCGGCTCTTCGTCCCCGTCGTCGTCTCCAGCGAGGAGGCGCAGCAGGCCGGCCTCGTCAAAGCCTTCAAGCTCGGCGCGTCGAACTACCTGCGCAAGCCCTACGACAAGGAGGAGCTGTCGCAGATCGTCGAGAAGACGCTCGGCTACAAGCTGCGCTTCGTCGAAGACCTGAAGGTGCTGCCCTACGTCCGCGAGCACATCGAGTTCGAGCTGCCGAGCGACATCGCGCTGATGAACGGCGTGCTCCACTACCTCATCGAGCGCGTCGCCGCCCTCGGGGTGATTAAGCCCGACGCCTCGAACCTCTTCATCGCGCTCGACGAGGCTTTCGTCAACGCCGTCAAGCACGGCAACAAGCACGACCACCAGAAGCTGGTGCGCATCACCGCCGACCTCTCGCCGAAGGAGGCGCGCTTCACCATCGAGGACGAGGGCGAGGGCTTCAGCGTCGCCGACATCCCCGACCCGCGCGACCCCGAGAACCTCTTCAAGTCGTCGGGGCGCGGCGTGCTCCTCATCTACAACATCATGGATCAGGTCGAGTACAACGACCGCGGC
>DASVSK010000818.1:0-4374 GCA_036388135.1 Pyrinomonadaceae bacterium
CAGCAGCTTCGCGCACACGGCCACCGTGATTCGCTGTAAAGAAAATGAGCCCCCACAAAGGCGAGAAGCCCGCGTTTTAAGCAGGCTCCGTCAGAAGCTTATTTGATAGGGATGCTCGGCGGGCGGCTGGCGTAGCGGCAGGCCACGCTCAGGGAGGGGTGGCGGCGGGGTCACGGTTTAACTTCCTCCGTGCTTGCCGAGGATATACAGTGCATCCGGCGTGCCAGAGGGAAGAACCCTTCCGAAGGGTCGAGGCGTTATCCTTCCCTGTCGCACGCCTGTTCCTCGCGAGACTCTTACTTTTGAATCACGAATGCCGCAACCGGCCGGATGGGGTGCGGCACAGTACAGATGGCCGACTACACCTTTCTTCAAGATGTCTCACGGTTCCGCGGGCGCTTGAACGAGGGTGCCCGGCACTATTTTTATATACGGAGAGATTCAGATGAGCGAAGACCCGAAAGAGCAGGGGGCGAAGCCGCCCTTCGAGGAGCAGCCCCAGGAGACGCCGGGGATAGAGTCGGAGATGACGCCGCGCCCGGACTACGGCGTCGAGTCTTACCGCGGGCACGGCCGGCTCGAAGGCAAGGCCGCCCTCATCACCGGCGGCGACTCGGGGATAGGCCGCGCCGTGGCCGTCGCCTTCGCGCGCGAGGGGGCGGACGTCCTCATCTCCTATCTGGAGGAGGAGGAGCCCGACGCGCTTGAGACCGCCCGCGCCGTCGAGGCCGCGGGCCGCCGCTGCGTCCGCATCCCCGGCGACATACGGGACGAGGCGGTCTGCCTGAGCCTCGTCGAGAGCGCCTTCGAGGAGTTCGGCCGGCTCGACGTCCTCGTCAACAACGCCGCCTTCCAGATGACGCGCGAAGGCATCGGCGGAATCTCCTCTGAGGAGTTCGACCGCACGTTCCGCACGAACGTCTACGCGACGTTCTACCTCTGCAAGGCGGCGCTGCCGCGCATGAGCGAGGGCGGCTCGATCATCAACACGGCCTCCATACAGGCGTACCAGCCCTCGGCGGAGCTGATGGCTTACGCGGCCACGAAGGGCGCTCTCGTCACCTTCTCGAAGGCGCTCGCCTCCGAGGCGATGAAGCGGGGCGTGCGCGTCAACGTCGTCGCGCCCGGCCCCATCTGGACGCCGCTCATCACTTCGACGATGCCGCACGAGAAGTATGAGGAGTTCGGTGCCGACACGCCGGCCGAGCGTCCGGGGCAGCCGGCCGAGCTGGCTCCCGTCTACGTCTTCCTCGCCTCGCAGGAGTCCTCTTACGTCTGCGGCGAGGTCATCGGAGTCACCGGCGGAAAGCCTCTGCCGTGACGCATGTGCTGTTTGCGGGAGGGCTGCG
Source organism: Pyrinomonadaceae bacterium (assembly GCA_036388135.1). GTDB lineage: Bacteria > Acidobacteriota > Blastocatellia > Pyrinomonadales > Pyrinomonadaceae > QHXN01. Next base: position 1,350 of record DASVSK010000818.1, read on the forward strand.
GAAGGAGCGGCGGCGAGAGGCTGGAATAGCGTGTGGAGGTAAAATTATGGCTGACAATGCGGGCGAGGCGGCGGTCGAGAATAACGAATCCGAGGGTCGCTTTGAGATAAGGTCCGGGGGGCTGGTGGGCGTCCTGGCTTACGAGCTGGCGGGGGACGAAATCGTCCTCACGCACACGGAGGTCAATCCCGAGATGGAAGGGCGCGGCATGGCCGCCTTGCTCGCGAAGGGCGCGCTGGAGTACGCCCGCGAGCGGGGACTGAAGGTCGTGCCCCTGTGCAGTTACGTGGCGACCTACATCCGCCGCCACCCCGAATACAGACCGCTCCTGCGGGAAGCGTAGGCACGAAGGCTGGCCCCATCTCAGAGACTTACTACGCCCGCCGGCCCGTTCCCGCCGCGCGGCATTCCTCACACGCTCACCTTTTTGAACCTGTCGGCCGCGCTGTTCGTAGCAAACTCTGTCGGGTTACATTCTTAGCTCGGAGCTTAACGATTCCGTCGGCGAGAGCGCGGAGCGTTACCGGAGCGTTATCGAATGGCCCGGGCCCGCGGGTAGGAACCGAGTCGCCCCGCGCTTCGCACGGTCCCGGCGGGCGGGTTGATTTCAGAGCGGAAACAAACGAGACGACTGGCGGATGGACGGCGGCGAAATCTTAACCAGGGTCACGGTCTGGGTCGCGGTCGCGGGGTATGCGGCCGGGGCCGCAGCCTTCGCGCTCTCCCGGGAAAGACGCGTGTGGGAGTCGGCGGCGAGGGCCGCCTGGACTGTCGGCTGCGTCGGCCTGCTCGCGCACGTCGCGTGCGCCTTCCATTTTTACCATGGGTGGAGTCACGGGGCGGCTTACCTCGACACGGCACGCCAGACCGACGAGGTCTTCGGGCTCGACTGGGGCGGCGGGCTCTACGTCAACTACGCGCTCGTCGTCGGCTGGGGCCTCGACGTCGCTTGGTGGTGGGCGCGCGGACTCGACGCCTACCGGCGGCGGCCGTGGCCCCTGGCGGCCGCGTGGCACGGGTTCCTGATCTTCATCATCTTCAACGCCACCGTCGTCTTCAAGACGGGGCCCGCGCGCTGGGCGGGGCTCGGCCTGTGCCTGGGCTTATGCATCGTGTGGCGGGCGGCCGCCCGCGACAACCCGAACGGCGGGCCGGTTAAGCGCCCGCTCGCGGCCGCAAAGGACTGAACGCATGGAAACGTTTCGCGCCGGGCTGCCCCGCCCGACGGCCGGCCCCTTCGCCCTCCCGTTCTATTACGGCTGGGTGAACGTCGCCGTGGCGGCGCTGGCGATGGTAGGGACGCTGCCCGGCCGGACGCAGGGGCTCGGCCTCATCACCGAGCGGCTGCTCGCAGACCTCCAGATCGACCGTGTCGTCTTCGCACAGGTCAACCTCTGGGCCACACTCGTCGGCGCGCTCTTCTGTCTCGGCGTCGGGCGGATAGTCGACCGCTTCGGCAGCCGCGTCGTCCTCACCGTCGTCTCCGCCACGCTAGGGGCCGTCGTCCTGTGGATGAGCGGGGCGGAGGGCGTGACCACTATCGCCCTGCTCATCACGCTCACGCGCGGCTTCGGGCAGAGCGCCCTTTCGGTCATCAGCATTACGATAGTCGGCCAGTGGTTCGTCCGCCGGCTCAGCCTTGCGATGGCCGTCTACACGGTCGCGCTGAGCGTGGGCTTCATGCTGGCCTTCCCGCTGGTGGGCGCGGCGGTGCTCAATTACGGCTGGCGCGCTGCGTGGACGGCCGTCGGGCTGTCGCTGCTGCTCGGCGTCGCGCCCCTCGCATGGCTCCTCGTGCGGTGGTCGCCCGAAGCGTGCGGCCTCCCGCCCGACGGCGAGCGCACGTCCGCGGAAGGCGTCGCGGAGGCGTCGGGCGGCTCCACCCTGCGGCAGGCGATGTCGACGCGCGCCTTCTGGGTCTTCGGCCTCGCCAGCGCCGTCTACGGCCTGATCGCCTCCGGCATCGCGCTCTTCAACGAATCAATTCTGGCGGAGAGGGGTTTCGACGCTTCCACCTACCACCGCAGCCTTGTGATAGTCGCGCTGACGGCGCTGGCCGGGAATTTCCTCGGCGGCTGGCTGGCTTCGAAGTGGGCGATGAATCGGCTGCTGGCGTCGTCGATGGGTCTGCTCGCGTGTTCGCTCGTGGCGCTGCCGCACGTCTCGACCCAGGCGCACGTCGCGGCCTACGCCGTCGTGATGGGGCTGGCGGGCGGCTTCGTCATCGTCATTTTTTTCAGCTTCTGGAGCCGCGCGTACGGGCGGGCGCACCTCGGCAAGATTCAGGGCGCGGCGCAGTCTCTCACGGTCGTCGCGTCGGCGGTGGGGCCGCTGCTGCTGGCGGAATGTGTGACGAGGACGGGCTCATACGCCGCGATGTTCTACATACTGACCCTGGTCGTGTCCGCGCTCGGGTTGTGTGCGTGGTTCGCCCACCTCCCGCCCGAACCGGGGCGTGCGGACTTAAGTCGTGTGTGAAGGGGAGAGTTCTGAGCGGCGGTTGGACGCATCGGAGGGCGACCCGGCGGGCCGCGTATCGACGCGACGCGGGTGGTTCATCACTCCGGGACGCTACGCACCGCGCCGGGCGAGGTTGGCGATGACGACAATCAGCTCGGTCAGCTCCACCGGCTTCGAGACGTGCATCTCGAAGCCCGCGCGCATGGCGCGCAGCCGGTCTTCCGTCCTCGCGTAAGCCGTCAGTGCAACCGCGGGCGTCCTTCCCCCCGCCTCGGGCGGAAGCTCCCGCACGCGCCGGATTAATTCGTAGCCGTCCTCGCCCGGCATCCCGATGTCGCTAATCAGCACGTCGAACCTGGCACCCGCCATGTATTCAAGTGCCTCAAGCGCCGACGCGGCGGTAGTCACCAGCGCCCCGCACTGGCCGAGCCCCGCGGCAAGCATCTCGCGCGCGTCCGGCTCGTCGTCCACGACGAGCACCTTCGAGCCTTCGAGCCGCTCCGGGCACTCGTGCGCGGGCAGCGTGTCGCGGGCCGCCGGGTGTACGCGCTCTTCCGCGTCCTCC
>DASVSK010000819.1:0-3240 GCA_036388135.1 Pyrinomonadaceae bacterium
CCGAAGGTGGCGCGCTCGGCGATGAGCCGGCCGACCTGTAGGAGCTGGCGGCCCAGGGAAGTGCCGGGGAAGACGGTGGCGAAATTTTTGAAGCCGACGTTCGAGAGCTGCGCGCTCGTCTGTAGGGCGCTGGTGCGCGTGTCGGCCGCGGCCCTGACGAGGCGCGCCGAGAGGTCTGCGCCCCTCATCTGGTCGAAGGCGGCGCGGCGCGCGTCCCTCTCGGCGGTCGTGCCCGTCATGGTGAGCGGGAGCAGTTGCGCCAGCGAGGAGGAGGCGTCGGTGACGGCGAGCTGCCGCGTCGAGTTCCCCGTCAGGAAGGTGCTGACGCCGCCGATGGAGATGGAGTGCGAGAAGGTGGAGGGGCTGTTGGCGGCGGCCATGCGGTCGGCCACGCGCCCGCCCCAGCCCGTCTGGCTGACCGTGTCGGCGATGGAAGTCTGCCAGAGCGCGACCTGGTCGGAGTGCGAGAAGAGCTGGAGTGGCTTGCGCGCCGAGCCGTTGCGGTAGGTCGCGCGCGTCAGCGGCTCGGCGAGCGGGCCGGTGTTGCAGATCACGGCGAGCTTGCCCTGGTTGAAGAGCGTCTGCATCTCGGGCATGTTCGGGTGGAGCCCGAACTGCCGCCCCGGCTGGCTCGGCGGGCTGACGGGCAGCAGGCTCGACTGCGCGAGCGCAAGCCCCGAGGCGGCGCGCGCGTTGCCGTAGTCCGCGAAGCCCGCGTCGAGCGGCACGACCATGTTGTTGCCGTCGTTGCCGCCGTTCAGGAAGACGCAGACGAGCGCGCGGTAGCCCGGCGCGGCCTGCGCGTAGGCGTCCAGCAGCCCGAAGCTCTCGACGGTGGAGGCGAGCGCCGCGCCGCCCAGGGCGCAGGCGGCCGTGCGTAGGAAGTCTCTGCGTGTGTGTGCCATCCGTCTCGTCACCTCTGCACGTCGTAGTGGGGCGAAGTCGCCACGAGGTAGGCGGCCGCCTGCGAGCGCTTGCGCGCGAAGTTCGGGTCGCTCGCGGGGACGGCCTTCACCGCCGTCCTCACCGCCTCGCGCGCAAGCGCCGGCATCGTGCCGTGGAGCAGCAGCGCGTCGAGGTAGTTGACGAGGTTGGTGGCGCGCTCGTCGTCCGACTTCCCCGCCTCGCCGGAGAGCGCGTCGAGCGCCGCGAAGTTGAGCTGCGTCCCCGAGGGGTTGTTCGCGCCCGCCGGCACGCCCGCGTAGACGAGCGTGTTGACGACGTTGGCGCGGCGCAGCGTCGTGGTCGTGTAGAGAATCTGGAAGGCCGGCCCCGCGGTCTTCGTCCCCGGCACCTCGTAGTCGGGCGAGTAGTAGCTGAAGACGGTCTGCGGCTGGAAGAGGGGCTGGTCGAGCTGCGCGGGCATGTCGCCGCCGCGCGAGCTTGAGCCGAGCACGCCGTCGCTCGAAGCGTTGAAGGCGCGCAGGATGTTGACGACGTACTGCACGGGCTCGCGCAGCCGGCCGTAGTCCGAGGCCGTCTTCACGTCGCCGCGCGCCTCGGGGTCGAGCAGGACGGCGCGCACGACGGCCTTCATGTTCCCGCGCGCGCCCGCGCAGAGGCTCTCGGGGTAGAGCCCCCGGCAGTCGTCGTCGAAGGCGGCGGCGACGCGCCCGACGTAGGCGGGCGAGGGGTTGCTCGTCACGAGGTGCTGGATGAGCTGCTTCGAGATGAAGGGCCCGACGTTCGGGTGGTTGAAGACGACGTCGAGCGCCGCGTTCAGCTCAGCCTGCGCGCACTGGGCGTTGGTCGGGTTCGACGAGTTGTTCGCGCCGGGGCAGCCCGCGAGCGTCGTCCCGAAGAGCGTCTTCGCGCCGGTGTCGTGGGTCGTGCCGCCGCGCGGCACCATCGGGTCGCGGAAGTTGGTCGCGCCCGCCGCCGGGGTGCCGACCTGAAGCCCGGTGGCGAACCGCCAGCCGGTGAAGACGCGCGTGAACTCGTTGACCGTCGCCTGCGTGTAGCTCGGGACGGGCCGCCCCTGCGCGTCGAGGACGGCGGTGCCGTCGGGCCGGAGCTGGTTCACGCCGATTGAGAAGAGTTGCAGGATTTCGCGCGCGTAGTTCTCGTTCGGGCTCGCCGCGGTCGACTGGTTCATGTTGAGGTACTCGCCCATCGCCGGGTTGAGCGTGACCTCGCCGAGCAGCGTGCGGAAGTTTCCGAACGCGCCGCGGTCGAGCAGTTGCAGGTAGGGCGTCATCTGGAACCCGTGCGGGATGTCGTTGTTCGAGACGACGAAAATCTGGTGGAGCGCGAAGGCGACGCGCTGGCGGAGCTGGTTGCCGCGGCGCGCGAGCCCCTGCGGGTCTGCGGCGTCGGGGATGGCGAGCGCGTTCTTGAAGAACTGCACCTGCACGGGGTAGATGCGGTACTTGTCGCGCAGGCAGTTGGCCTGGCTGTAGCTCGGGTCGGACGGGCGCGAAGCGGGGCAGCCCGCCTCCTGCGAAGAGTCGTCCGGCATGAATTCGAGGTCGGCGAAGTTCGAGCCCTTCGAGGGGTTGAGCGGCTGCGCGCTCAACTGCTCGTCGACGAAGGCGCGCAGCCCCATCTGCCGGACGCGCGCGACCTCGGCGGCGGTCGGCCCCCACGCCGCCTGTTCGAGCAGGCGCGTCGCGTCGGCGGCCGAAGCCTCGCCGGGGCCGTACTGTTTCGGCGTCGGCAGCGGCGTGGGCGCGGGCGTCGCGGCCGGGGCGGGCGAGGCGAACTCGGTCGCGGGGTCTGCGGCCGGCCCCGCGCCGGCCCGGCCGACGGCGATGCGGACGCGGTTCGAGGAGAGGCCGTGGAGGTTGACGCGGACGAGCACGTCGCCGAGCGAGTCGGTCATCGCCTCGTCGAGCCGCACGGTGACGGCGTAGAGCCAGCCCTGCGGCACGCCGACGCGCCCCTTGCTCACGCTGTCGAAGACGTCGTAAGGGGGCCGCGTCACCGACTCGACGCGGAGCGGGTAGACGCGTCCGGAGGCGTCCTGCGCGTCGGCCGTCAGCGGCATCGAGCAGCCGGGCGCGGCGTCGCGGCCGCACTCGCCGGGGAGCAGGCCGAGGTTCATCGCGAAGAGCATGACGCGCGTCTGCTGGTCGCGCGCGTTCGACTTGTCCGCGTTCCAGTTGAGGGGCGAGACGACGGGGAAAGGCTCGGAGCGGAAGGTGACGGCCTCGTAGGCGACGCCGCGCGTGGTGACGCCCGTCCCCTCCGTGAGCAGGACTGGGCTGCCCGCGGCGAGCGCCTGCGCGCTCGCGGAAGGGG
>DASVSK010000820.1:0-5771 GCA_036388135.1 Pyrinomonadaceae bacterium
CGGAGGTGCAGGAGCGCTTCCGCCCGCTGCTCGCGCGCCACCAGCAGACGCTCGAGACCGTCCGGCGCAAGGCCGCCTACGAGCGCGGCGCGGTCACCTTCGACCTCGTGGACGAGGGGCTCGAAGGCTTCAACAAGTTCATCCCCTACTACGTCCGCCCCGAGACGACCTACTCGGTCGCGGTCACGCGCGGGCAGTTCCGCACCAAAATCTCGGTCGGCTCGAACCCCTTCAGCCCGCGCCCCCGGCGGCACAACATCGCCTCGATCTGCGAGCGCTACGGCGGCGGCGGCCACGCCGTCGTCGGCGCGGTCTCCTTCCGCCCCGACGAGGTGGAGCGCGCCCGCCAGGTGTCCCGCGAAATCCTCGCCGAGCTGCGCGAAGGGTTTGAAGAGTAGCCGCCGCCGCACGCACGAACCTTCGAACGCCGCCCCTCCCGGCGGGCGTTTTTGTTGCGAAAGCGCCGCATTTCGGAGACCCACGGCGCACGCGCTCCGCTTGGCCCGCCGCACTCAAGAATTTCTCAACCCGCCTCCTTATAGTGTGAGCATCGGGGCGACGGCCCGCGGGGCCGCGTCGGGAATCGCAGGGACAATGAAACGCGCAGGAGGAGGGGTTTGATGATTTCGAGTGGACAGAAAGATTCGCGTCGCGGGCACGGTTGCGCCCGCCTTTTCGGCGCGCTCCGCGCGGCGGCGCTCGTGGCGCTGGCGGCGGCCGCGGGCGCGTCTCTGCCCGCCGGGTCGGCGGCCCGGGCGGCGGGCGTGCGGATGGCGGCGGGGCCGCCGCGCGTCGTCGTGGCCGACATCGACTCGGGCATCAACGTCTACCACTCCTTCCTCTACGCGGGCGGCGAGCTTTACAAGACGGCCGGGCCTTCGAGCGTCACGCCCGAGGTGCTGGCCGCCTTCGGCATCGACGCCGCGCACCAGATAGAGCTGACGCGTACGGGCGACTTCGCCGCCGACTACGCCGCCGACCAAGCGCGCGTGTGGAACAACATCAGGACGGGCGAGCCCTACTGGTTCAAGGGCACGAACGTCATCGCCGTCTCGTTCGTCCCCGGCTCGCGCCCCGTCCTGCCCGACGACGACGCCGACACGCACGGCTTCGGCACGGCCGCGGCCGTCCTGCGCGCCAACCCGGAGGCCATCGTCCTCTTCGTCGAGGGCATCGGCGACGCCTCGGAGCACTACGCCTTCACGCACCGCGAGGTCGACGTCGTCACGACGAGCTACGGCATACCGGGCAGCGTCCCCGTCCCGGCCGCCGTCTTCGGCAGCCCCTACACGCACCTCAACCAGAGCTTCCACGGCGTGGTCAACATGGGCAAGCTCCACTTCGGCGCGGCCGACAACAGCCCCGCGCTCTCGCCGCCCGACGGGACTTCCGGCCCCTGGTGGAGCATCGGCGTCGCGGGCTTCGAGGAGGCGATAGAGGGCTCCGAGACGGGCACCGAGGGCAAGCAGGTCCTGAGCGGCTCGCTCCCCGACTTCGTCGCGGACTTCACGCAGCTCCTGCCCTACTGCGCCGAGTGCGAGTCGGGCGGGTTCGAGAGCGTCGGCGGGACGAGCTTCGCCACGCCGCGCTCGGCGGGGACGGCCTCGAAGATCATCCTCGAAGCGCGCCGCGCTCTCGGCCACGTCGGCGGCATGAACTACACGCTCCAAGGCGAGCCCGCGCTGGTGCTCGGCTCGGGGCGGCGGATCACGAACTGGCAGTTTCGCCGCGCGCTGGAGCAGGGCGCTTACTACCCGCGCACCGAGAACTTCAAGCTGACGACCTCGGGCTCCAACAACCTGACGTCGCTGCCCGTCCTCGACCCCGCGCCGTGGGCCACCACCGGCTGGGGCGTCATCACGCCCGCGCCCGAGCATCAGGTGGTCGAGCAGACGCTCGCCTTCCTCAAGGTGCGCGGCAGCATCCTCAAGTACAAGGACGCGAACGCCTGCACCTTCATGACCTCGCTCATACGCGCGCGCCACCTCTTCTGGGACAACTGGCTCGACAGCCAGAGCAGCGGCTACACCGGCCAGGACCCGTTCGTCTACTGCGGGACGAACTGAGGGGAAGTAGACAGTAGACAGTAGTCAGTAGACAGTAGTCAGTAGGGAAAAAGGCGGCGCGCTCGGCTCATGGCCGTAACGCGCCGCCTTCGGTTCTTCTACTGACTACTGACTACTGTCTACTGTCTACTTCCTCTGCCCTTCCGCCATCAAAGTCTCTATCTCTTCGACCTGCTTGGGGGCTTTGTCGGTCAACACGCGGTAGCCGTCGGCGGTGACGAGCACGTCGTCTTCGATGCGGACGCCGATGCCGCGGTACTTGTCGGGGATGTCCTCGGCGTCCTCGGCGATGTAGAGGCCGGGCTCGACCGTCATCACCATGCCGGGCTCGACGGGGCGCGGCTCTCCGTCGAGGTGGTAAGCGCCCGCGTCGTGGACGTCCATCCCGAGGTAGTGGCCGAGGCGGTGCATGTAAAATCTCTTGTACTCCTCCCCCTCGATGAGCTTCGACGGCTCGCCCTTCAACAGCCCGAGCCTGACGAGCCCCTCGGTCAGAATCTCGACCGAGCGCCGGTGCATCTCGTCGAGCGTCACGCCGGGCCTCACCATCCGTACGCACTCCTCCTGGCAGTCGAGCACGAGCTGGTAGACGTCGCGCTGCGCCCCTGTGAAGCGGCCGTTGACGGGGAAGGTGCGCGTGATGTCCGAGGCGAAGCCCTCGTACTCCGCGCCCGCGTCGACTAAGAGCAGGTCGCCGTCGCGCAGCTCCGCGTCGTTGTCGACGTAGTGGAGGATGGTCGCGTTCGCGCCCGAGCCGACGATGGAGTTGTACGCGGGGGCGGCCGCGCCGCTCCGCCGGAAGACGTACTCGATGAGCGCGTCGACCTCGTACTCCCTCATGCCGGGGCGCGCGGCGCGCATCGCCTCGCGGTGCGCCTCCGAGGCGATGTCGGCCGAGCGCTGCATGAGCGCGACCTCCTCGTCCGACTTGACGAGGCGCATCTCGTGGATGAGCGTGCCGGGGTCGATGATGGTCTGCGGCGGGCGCACGCCGCGCCGCCCCATCATCCTCATGCGCGAGAGCTGGCGGATGAGCGTCTGGTCCAACTCGGCGTTGCCCGCCCCGAGCCGGTAGTAGAGCGAGCGCGCGCCGTCCAAAAGCTCGACGAGCTTGGCGTCGAACTCCTCGACCGCGAAAGCCTCGTCCGCGCCGTAGGACGACTTCGCGCCCTCGACGCCCGCGCGCCGCCCGTTCCAAATCTCCTTCTCGCGGTCGCGCGGGCGCACGAAGAGCGTGAGCGGTTTCTCGCGGCCGGGCGCGACGACGGCGATGGCGTCGGGCTCGCGGAAGCCGGTCAGGTAGTAGAAGTCGGAGTCCTGCCGGAAGCGGTACTCCGTGTCGTGCGAGCGCGTCACCTCGCGCGCCGCCGGGATGATGGCGACCGACTCCGGCTCCATCCGCCGCATGAACTCCGCGAGCTGCGGTCTTGGCATCTTCAGTCTCCCCGTCTCTTCGGTCTGAATCTTCGGCGACCCGATTCTAACCCGCGCGCGCGGCGGCGCAAAAACGCGGCCGCGCCGCGCGGGCTTTAAACCTCCGCCCTTCCGCGCGATAATCGCGCGCGAGGCAAAACGATGGCGACTCAAATCACACAGGCTCCGACCGAAGAGGCCCCGGCCACCGCGGCTCGCGAAATCATCTCTTACGACCCGGCGACGGGTGAGGAGGTCGGGCGCGTCCCGCTCGCTTCGGCCGCGGAGGTGGCGGGCGCGGTCGCGCGCGCGCGCGCGGCGCAGAAGGCGTGGGCGGCGCTCACCTTCCGCGAGCGCGCGTCGGTCGTCATGCGCGCCCGCGCGCTCGTGCTCGAAGGGATGGACGAGATTACCGGGTTAATCTCCCGCGAGTCGGGCAAGCCCTCGGCCGAGGCGATGGCGATGGAGATCGTCCCCACGCTCGACCTGATGCGCTTCTTCGCGCGCAAGGCGGAGCGCATGCTGCGCCCCGAGAAGATAGACATCGGCCTCTACGGCTTCCTCGGCCGCACGTCCGTCGTCGAGTACCGCCCCGTCGGGGTGGTCGGCATCATCTCGCCGTGGAACTTCCCGTGGGCGACGCCGCTGGGCGAGGTCGTGATGGCGCTGATGGCCGGCAACGCCGTCGTGCTCAAGCCGAGCGAGCTGACGCCGCTCGTCGGCCTGAAGGTCGGCGACCTGTTCGCGCGCGCGGGGCTCCCCGCGGGCGTCCTTGAGGTGGTGACGGGCGACGGCTCGACCGGCGCGGCGCTCGTCGAGGCCGCGCCCGACAAGGTCATGTTCACGGGGAGCGTCCCGACGGGCCGCCGCGTGGCGGAGGCGGCGGCGCGAAAGTTGATCCCCGTCGTACTCGAACTCGGCGGCAAAGACCCGATGATCGTCTTCGAGGACGCGGACATCCCGGCCGCGTCGGAGGCGGCGGTCTGGGGCGCGTTCGCCAACTCGGGCCAGGCGTGCGCCTCGGTCGAGCGCTGCTACGTCCACGAGCGCGTCGCCGAGGAGTTCACGCGCCGCGTCGTCGAGAAGGTGGGCGCGCTCAGGCAGGCGGCGGGCGACGACGGCGGCAAGGCCGCTTGCGACCTCGGCGCGATGTCGAGCGAGCGGCAGTTCCGCCTCGTCGAGGGGCACGTCGCCGAGGCGGTCGGGCGCGGCGCGCGCGTGCTCGCCGGCGGCGGCCGCGCGCGCGGGTGTTCCGAGCGCGGCTGGTTCCACGAGCCCACGGTGCTCGCGTGCGTCGACCACTCGATGGCCGTGATGCGCGAGGAGACCTTCGGCCCCGTCCTCCCGCTGATGACCTTCCGCGACGAGGAGGAGGCCGTCCGACTCGCCAACGACAGCGACTTCGGTCTGACGGCGAGCGTGTGGACGCGCGACATCCGCAGGGGCCGCCGCGTCGCGCGCCGGATAGAGGCCGGCACCGTGATGGTCAACGAGGTGCTCTACACGCACGGCATCGCGCAGACGCCGTGGGGCGGCGTCAAGCAGAGCGGGCTCGGGCGCACGCACGGCCGGCTCGGCCTGCTGGAGATGGTCGCGCCGCACCACGTCCACGTGAACCGGCTGGCGCGCGTGCAGGACGTCTGGTGGTTCAGCTACACGCCCGGCGCGGCCGCGCTCTTCCGCTCGCTGGCCCGGCGCTTCGCCTCGGGCTCGCTCCTGCAAACGCTCCTCATCTCGCCGCAGATGCTCCGGCGCTTCCGCGAGCGGAAGGGCGGCGCGAAGCGCTGACGCGGCGTGTGCGGTGGCGGACTTGCGCCGCCGAGAGAATCTGCTATAGTCGCCTTCCCCGAAAATGATGGTTTGTGTGGCCCCTCACGGGCCTTGCTTGTCCCGCTACCTCTCTTCTTTCGACACCCGACTGTCGGAGTAACCGACCGAGTCCCGGAGTGCGCCCTCGCGCACGCCTTCCCGGGCCCCTCGCGCTCATAAACTTCTCGCGGGCGAAGCATGAACCTTCCGCCAGAGGCGCTCACTTTCCACGGCGGCGGCGGTGTGCCCCCCTCATTTCGCGGGGCCGCCCGGCCGCGCGCCGCCACGACCCACGACCCACCTACACACCCGGAGGATTGAATGAAGAGACTTTCAGTTTTCACGGCGGCCGCGGTGCTGCTCTTCGCCGCCGCCGCTCTCACCGTCGCGCCCCCCTCGAAGGGGCAGAATGAGAAGAGTAAGGTTAAGAAGAAGGAGCGCCGCGTCGAGGGGCAGTACATCATCACGCTCGCGGAGTGGGCG
>DASVSK010000821.1:0-5029 GCA_036388135.1 Pyrinomonadaceae bacterium
ACCGACGAGACGCGCGAGACGGCGGCGCGCGCCGTCTCGCGCTACCGCGCCGAAGGCTTCGACATCAGCTACGTCCGCCGCGAAGACCGCGCGGGCTTCAAGGCGGGCGCGCTGGAGGCGGGCTTGAAGACGGCGAAGGGCGAGCTGGTCGCCATCTTCGACGCGGACTTCGTCCCGCGCTCCGACTGCCTGCGCAAGCTCGTCCACTTCTTCACAGACCCGCTGGTCGGCTGCGCGCAGATGCGCTGGTCGCACATCAACGGCTCCTACAACCTCCTGACGCGCCTCCAGACCATCCTCCTCGACGGCCACTTCGTCGTCGAGCAGACGGTGAGGAACCGCACGGGCGGCTTCTTCAACTTCAACGGCACGGCCGGCGTGTGGCGTCGCCGCGCCATCGAGCTTTCGGGCGGCTGGCAGCACGACACGCTGACGGAGGACACGGACCTCTCCTTCCGCGCGCAGTTGATGGGCTGGCGCTTCGTCTACCTCCTCGACGAGGACGCGCCCTCGGAGGTGCCCGTCGAGATCAACGCCTTCAAGGCGCAGCAGCGCCGCTGGGCGAAGGGCGTCACCGAGGTCGCGCTCAAGCTCTACCCGCGCATCCTGCGCTCGCCGCTGCCCTTCCGCGTCAAGCTGGAGATGTTCTTCCGCCTCACAGGTAACGTCAGCTACCCGCTGATGATTCTGACGAGCCTCTTGCAGTTCCCGCTCCTGCTAGTCCGCTACAACCAGGGGCTCGGGGGCCTGATGCTGCTCGACCTGCCGCTGCTCTTCTTCTCGACCGCGTCGGTCGTGCTCTTCTACGGCTCGGCCATCTGGTACCTGGACAGGCCGCGCGCCGGGCGGCGTCTGCTCCACCTGCCGCTGGTGATGGGCCTCGGCATCGGGCTCGCGTTCTCGAACGCGCGCGCGGTGCTTGAGGCGCTCCTGCGCATCAAGACCGAGTTCGTGCGCACGCCGAAGTACCGCGTCGAGGGCGGCGGCGACGCGACCTGGAAGCGCAAGAAGTACCGGCGCGGGCGCGGCTGGCTCCCGGCCTTCGAGCTTTCGTTCGCGCTCTACTTCCTGCTCGCCATCGCCTACGCGGCGCACATGGGCATGTGGGGTGCCATCCCCTTCCTCTCGCTCTTCTGCTTCGGCTACGGCTACATGGGCGTGATGAGCCTCTGGCAGACGACGAGCATCCGCCGCCGTCTCGGCGCGCTGCGCCCCGCCGCCTGAAATCCGAAGCCCCGGACTTTCTCACGCCCGCACGGCTCCGACGCGGCGGCCGGATAAAGAAAGGCGGGGCGCTCGAAATTGAGCGCCCCGCCTTTTCAGTTGAGTTGTGCGCGCGCCTAGCGCCGCCCGGCGTTGAGGATGCGCAGGAGCGCGAGGAAGATGTTGAAGGCGTCGAGGTAGAGGTCGAGCGCGCCGGCGACGTACTCGTTGACGGGGTAGCGCCGGATGATGTTCGACGTGTCGTAGAGCACGAAGCCCGAGAAGAGCAGCAGCGCCGCGGCCGCCCCCGCGAACCCGAGCGCCCCGGAGCCGATGAAGATGTTGGCGACCCCGGCCAGGACGACCACGATCAGGCCCGTCATCAGCATCCCGCGCATGAAGCTGAAGTCCTTCTTCGAGACGAAGACGTAGGCCGTCAGCCCGCCGAAGATGCCGACCGTCAAGAGCCCGGCCGCCAGGATCGAGCCCGGGTTGATCTGCAAAATCAACGCGATGAGCGGCGAAATGACCACGCCGGTGAACGTCGTGAAGCCGAAGAGCGCGACCAGGTTGAGCCCGCGCACGTGGCGCACGGCCTGCGCGCCCATCACGCCGCCGATCATCGCGATGAGCATGATGATCGGGTGCTCGAAGGCGAAGCGGAGCAGCGGCTCGACGGACAGGCCGAGCAGGACGCCGCCGATGGCGAAGAGCGTCGCCGCGAAGAAGAGCGCGTAGACCTTCCGGATGAAGCCCATCCGCTCCTCGACGCCCGCGTGCGCCGCCGTCTCCGCGCTGAGCACGCCCCACTCGCCCGGCTGCCGCTGCCAGTCCTGACGCTGTTCCTGTTGTCGGTGCGACTGAAAGTCTCTCATCTGAAATCCTCTTCCGTAGGGGGGTTGAAACTCCGGGCGCGCGCCCCTTTTACGTGCGCCGTCAACTTAGATGCTAACACGAAACCGGCCGCTGCATCCCGCCCGGACGCGCGGGGCGGCGGGCGTCCGGCGCGCGCCCGCCGCCCGCTTCCAAAACCCCGCGCGTTAGTGCTTAAATTGCGTGGTGCTGAGACTCCTACTGGTCGGGCTGGCGGGGCTCGCGGGCACGCTCTGCCGCTACTGGCTCTCGGGCGCGTTCGCGCGGCGCTACGGCGGGGCGTTCCCCGCGGGCACGCTCGCCGTCAACCTCCTGGGCTGCTTCGCGGCCGGGCTCCTCTTCCAACTCATGCAGGGGCGCGACGCCTTCGGCGAGACGGCGCGCGCCGCCGTCTTCGTCGGGCTCCTCGGCGGCTTCACGACCTTCTCCGCCTACGGGTTGCAGACCTTCGAGCTGCTGCGCGAAGGGCGCTTGGGGCTGGCCGCGCTCAACGTCGTCGCCTCGAACCTGCTCGGCCTGCTGATGGTCTGCGCCGGGTACGCGGTGGCGAAGCTCGCGGGGGGCGCGTGAGGCGGGGCGGCGGCGGAACCGAGTCGGCGGCGGCGGGGAGGGAAGAGGCCGCGGCGCGCGAGTCCACGGCGCGCTCGGGCGAGTCGAGCGAGGCGGGCGCGGCGGGCGGCGTCTCGCCCGTCCTCTTCGTGCTGGCGGCGGCGCTCCTGTGGAGCACGGGCGGCCTCTTCATCAAGTCGACGCCGCTCGACGCCTTCGAGCTGTCCTTCGGGCGCTCGCTGCTCGCGGCCGTGACGGTGGCGTTGCTGACGCGGCGCGAGGGGTTCGGCGTGAACGCGCTGACGCTGGTCTCCTCGGTGCTCTACGCGGCGCTGCTGCTGCTCTTCGTGATGGCGAACAAGCTGACGACCGCGGCCAACGCCATCTTCCTCCAGTACACCGCGCCGGTCTACGTCATGCTGCTGGAGCCGTGGCTGTTCAGGGAGAGGTTCCGGCGCTCGGACGTCTACGTCGTCGTGGCGTGCCTGGCGGGGATGTCGCTCTTCTTCGTCGGCCAGCTCAGGCCGCAGGACGTCTCGGGGAACCTGACGGCGCTGGCCTCCGGGCTCTGCTTCGCGCTCTTCCTGCTGTCGCTCCGCCACCCGAAGGCGGGCGAGGTCAACCGCGCCGCGTCAGTCATCTACGGGAACCTGCTGCTGTGCGTCTTCACGCTCCCGTCGTTCGCGGACGCGGCCGGCTCGCTGACGACGAAGGACGTGGCCGTCATCGCCTACCTCGGCGTCGTCCAGATCGGGCTGGCCTACACGCTCTTCACGCTCGGCATGGCGCGCGGCGTGCGCTCGCTCGACGCGGGCGTGGTCGGCTACATCGAGCCGATGCTCAACCCAGTCTGGGTCTTCCTCTTCCTCGGCGAGCGCCCCTCGCAGTGGGCCATCGCGGGCGGCGGCATCATCATCGCCGCGGTCTTCGTCCACACCGTCGCCCTCGCCCGCCGGGCCAGGGCGACGTGACGGGTGACGGGCGACGAGAAAGAAACAAGGCCCTTCCTCCTTCCCGCCACCCGTCACCCGTCACCCGTCGCTTAACGAAAGTCTTTGATAAGGACGACGCCGGTGGTCTCGACGCTGCGCGTGGCGACGAGGCGGTTGTCGCGCGACCAGTCGAAGGCGGCGATGTGGTCGGCGGTGAAGCCGGTCAGTTGGACGGGCTTGCCGCCCGAGAGCGGCTGCATCCAGACGTTGGTCGCGCCGGTGCGCGTGTCGAGGAAGGCGATGCCGCGGTTGTCGGGGAGCCAGACGGTGTTGGCGCGGAAGGTCGGCGCGATGTCGTAGAGACGCGTGGGCTCGCCGCCGTCGATGGGGATGACCGCGAGCTTGTTGACGGAGTAAGTCCCCTCGCCGTAGGTGCAGACGAACGACTTGCCGTCGGGCGAGACGAACGGCCACGACGCCGGCCGGTTCGTTAGTTTGACGGGCTCGCCGCCGTCTATAGAGACCTTCCAGACCGCGGGCTCCCGCCCGCCGCCGACGGTCGCGTAGACGACCCAGCGGCCGTCCGGCGTCACGTGCGGGAAGTTCTCGCCGCGCCCCGACGTCAGCCGTAGGGGGTTCGAGCCGTCGGCGTCCATCCGCCAGATGTTGAAGGCCCCGCCCGCGCGGTTCGACACGAAGACGACGTGACGGCCGTCGGCCGACACCGACGGCCCGTAGTTCGAGCGCGCGCCCACGGTCAACTGCCGCGCCCCCGTCCCGTCCGCGTTCATCACCCAGATGTCCCAACTCCCGCCCGCCACCGACGCGTAGACGACGCGCCCGTCCGGCGTCCACGAAAGCCCGTAGAAGCCGTCGAACTTTCCGGACCCCGCCGTGATCTGCCGCGCGCGCGCGGCGTCGCCCGCGGGCGCGACCCAGATGTTCGGCGCGCGGTCGGTCTGCACCGTGACGAGCGCCGAGCCGTCGGCCGTCAGGCTCGCGCCGAGGTACGTGTTGAGGTCGTTGGTGACGCGCCGCACCTCGCCCGAGGCGACCGAGACCGTCCAGACCTGCGCCGGGCTCAACTCCTGCTCGGCCGCGCTCAAGACCAGCCCCGACCCGTCGGGCAGCCACGACAACTGGCGCATGTCGACCCAGCGCGGCTCGGTCACGCGCTGCTCCGCGCCGTCCGAGAGCCGGAAGGTCTTGACGCCGAGCGACGGCATTGAGCCGTCGACACTCTCGGCCGAGCCGTAGACGCAGGCGACGTAATTGCCGTCGGGCGACCACGCGGGCAGGCCGAAGAACTCGGGGCCCCCGCGCGTCAACACCTCGCGCTCGTTCTCGCCCGAAAGGTCTGCGACGACGAGCGTCGTCTCGTGTCCGAACCGGCCGCGCACGTAGGCGAGCCGTCTGCCGTCGGGCGAGAAGGTGACGGGGCCGCCCAGGTCGCCGAAGGGGGCGGCGAGAAT